>NZ_QTMW01000042.1:0-50240 GCF_003604005.1 Bacteroides sp. OF03-11BH
TGATTTGCTTTCAAATTAGTATCTTTGAACCATTGGGAACAATACATTTCATATAATAAGATGTAATTCAATTAGTTACAAAGAAGATTAGAAAAGAAAAAAGAAGACTGTTCCCAACACAAAATCTCGCATTAATGCGAGATTTTGTGTTCTAAAACAATTCCAATTGCTGCCCTGGTGTATTGACACTCTGCGCCTTCTTTCCATAGAAAAGTTCTATGTCCCCAAATTGTTTATCCGTAATACACATGACTCCAACATGCCCTAGTTCCGGAAGGAAAGATTTAACTCTTTTTATATGTACTGCTGCATTCTCGCTACTAGCACAGTGACGTACATAAATGGAAAACTGAAACATCGTAAAACCATCTTTTTGCAGATTCTTTCTGAAATCCGCATAAGCCTTCTTTTCCTTCTTCGTTTCAGTTGGCAAATCAAAAAGAACGAGCACCCACATTATACGATATTCACTAAGACGATCCATTACCGTTCGGGATAGGCAACTCGGCGAAGCTCTCCATTGAAACATTTATAAAGTGAGGCAGTAGTTTGCCCCACAGCAATCATCAACGGACTGCGTTTACCTCCAATTATTACTTCCAATGTCGGAATAATAAGCAATCGCGTTTTCACCTCTTTCGTTAGCTCCACACCCATTCCATACTCCTGTATCAAGCTAAATACTAATTCATCCACATAAGGACGATAAGGTTCCATAATATCATCCGCCAAGCAATAAGCATTGTATCGATTATGATGATGGATACCCAAAGTAGGAAGTAATCCACTTATTACCAACCCACGTGCTACCACTGCACGAAGAATTGCATATCCGTAGTTTAATAGGTTATTTGGAGGAATACCTTCACGATCTCGCGTAAAACCGTCAACATCTGCAAATAAAGATTTCCAATAATATGCAGCAGCACGTGCTTCCAAATTATCAGGGTCGCCACTACGTACATCAGCTGCCCACACGCGCATACACTTTACCTCTTCATTCATACAATCTTTGAGCACAGATGCTTGGTTGTTAATCTTCGCCTGAATAGTTTGTTGCCAAAGTTGTTTCTTCAACGGCAACGAAGCGTCTAATTGTTCACGAAAACGCTCATTCTGCGTTGTATTTCCATAAAGAGGAAGCATCAGTCCAACTGGCATACTCTTACTATCGCAAGTGATTACAGAGCAAGTGTTTTCAAGCAAAGCCTCCAACACACCGGAAGTGATGGTGATTTGCTTGTTATCCAAAACTACAATGCCAATGTCTTCTATAGGTTTTGTCACTTCCGCCTGCTTTTTCAATACTTCCGGTAAGGCCGTTGCTTTTTCCACATCAGGCAATTTAATAACTAACTGCGCATTGCGCAACGACAGATAAACCGGATTTCCGAAATAAAGTGTTTTCTTAATCATGATTCATTCCTTTCAAAAGTTTATCAAAGTCCGATTCGTAATTCCGAAGTTGCCTAGTATGAAACTTGTCATATTCTTGTTCCGCCAATGCTTTGGCGACCTCATGGCTCACCTGCCCACTATGTTGCAATACCGCTTCTTCGTTAAATTGCAAGAATGCATCTAGCTTCTTCACCCAATCTTTCATATACATCACCTGTCCTTTTTTCGCTTGACGTTCTGCATAATCCAAATACATCGAAACAATACGATTCAAATCATCCATTTCAGTTTCATTGAGATAGTTCTTTGCGATGGATACATCCGGTTTACGAATCATCCCGTTAGGCGCATTTTTCCAAGTAGTCAATCCCATATTAGGTTTCTCTGCATCCACACGGGCAACAATTATCTCCGCTGCCGTCTGTCCGGAAATTGCCCAATGCAACTTATTCTGAACAGTTGCAAAAAACGTCTTTGTCACCTCGCTACCAGCTTCGTAATCAGCACTACATTGCGAATAAATATCAGTTATCTTCTGATAAAAACGACGTTCACTGCTACGAATATCACGAATACGAGCCAATTGCTCCTCGAAATAATCTTTGCCGAATAGCATTTGTGGATTTTTTAATCGCTCGTCGTTCATGGCAAAACCCTTAATCAAATATTCTTTCAGTACGCTGTTTGCCCAGATTCTAAAATGTGTGGCCTGAATGCTGTTGACACGGTAGCCTACGGATAAGATAGCATCAAGATTGTATAGCTTCGTTTGATACTTTTTACCATCAGCAGCAGTTAGTGCAATTTTTGCACTAACTGAATCCTCCTGCAATTCAGCCGTTTGAAAGATATTCTTCAAATGTTTTGTCACTACGCTTCTATCTACTCCAAACAATTGCGCAATCTTATCCTGTGTCAGCCAAACTGTTTCATTAAAAATATAGATTTCGACTTTCACTTCTCCATTACTGTCTTTGTAAAGAAAGAAATCAGAGGGAATTGGGGTGTTATTGTTTTTATTCATAAGCCAGATATTCCTTTAATATTTCCTAATCGATCAACTTTTAGTTTTATACAAACGTCTTTAATCATCTCGCCAGTCAGACTCCTTCCAATCTTATTCAATGACGAATATTCAACTTTGTTTACTATAGGACTTGCTACATAATAAGGAACAAAATGGCACTCTGAACCTGTACAACTTACCATTTTATAAATTCTCTTCCGTTGTTCATTATTAAGTTGGTCCAAATTAACAGCGTGAATGTTTTCTCGTTCATCCTCTATAGGCACATATACCAAATCATTAGGAGATAAATAAAATAATAGACTATGTTCCTTTCTATTTTTTTCCGGAACCACACTTAATCCTTGTTTTAAACGTTCTATTACGATATTTAAAGGTATAGTTTCATAAGAACGAATACCATTTTCATCTACATATATAGCAAAGAACAAATTGGTTCCCTTTGCCGCTTCCACATATTTGTCTTTCTTGTTTCCTTTTACTCCAACAGAGAATTTATTACCAATTGTTTCATAAACACGAACTTTAAATATTGGAAGATGCAACTTCCCTTCATTAAGCTGAATGATATTCTTGTTCATCTCCTCAATACCTTCAGGAGAGAACGCAATTTCAACCTTATTCCCTTTTGCCTCTAAATGATTAAGCAAGATTTTTTGTATGCCAGTGTCTGTTACAGATCCTTGAATAAACTTTTCTGTAAAAGATGTATCTACATTTTTTCGCACCGCCGCATTTTCTTCATCAAAATAATACATTTTTACTTTTGATACATCTACTTCTCCAAACTGGTACTTCCGATCTTTAAAATATCGCAAGATTGTATCCACATCAAATTTACCATATTGACAGGTAAGCCGTTTTATTTCTTGTTTTAGCTTTTTATCGACTATCTTTTTCCAATCTTTTAAAGCCTCACTCAAACGCACGGTTTTTCTTTTACGAAGTGATACTTTTGCAAATACAGTTTCTTTGTGTAGAGGTTTACGAATTGCCCAATTAAGACCTTTCTGGCCTACCTTTATCTTTTTACCGTTTTCATATTTCGTATATATATTGGTTGCCTTATTAATTATACGCAGGTTTTGTTTAAAGCTAACAATAATTTTTTCCAATTTATTACGGGCATCAACAGTGAAATTATCCCATGGCTTTTTAAATTCTTTCGGAATATCTTTTGTTACATTGTTCTTTGTTTGCGGGTCAATATATGTCACTCGCTCAAACAATCGTAATTTTCGTTGTAAATCATATCGAATTGTATCTGTATTTGCATGTTTATTGTTTAACAGATTGACATGGTCACGAGTTGCACAGGCTATTACCAAAGCATCCATTGCATGATGCCGATGATCAATACGCTTCTTTTGAAACCCTTTTGATAGTTCTAATGGAACAGTAGGCAAATATTTTTGATGTTGTTCATTCCAACTGGTGAATGCGATAGTCTTTGCCAACTCATTCATCCGCACAAAACGAGGAAGAATCAAATCATTCCAAACATCATTCAACCCCCAATCTTGTTTCAACATAGTTGTAATCTTGCCATTTACAGGAAGTACATTTTTTGAGTTTACTCCATTGTCATTTTCTTTTGCACGTACAAGATTTGACAAAAGAGGGAGAACAAATTTGCTGATGTAACGTGTATCATTCATTTGGCGTTCTATCATCTTTTCAGGTATTTCTTCCAATAGAAGCTTTGTCCTCTTGGAATGATTATAAGCATAATGCTGCTTTACAAAATTCTGATACGCCTCCTCATCAAAGATAGTTACTTTTTGTCCAAAGCCTGTTTCCACAATCTGCCCATGGTAGTTTTTTATAAACTCCAACCCTAAACATTTATCCTTCAATTTATTTACAGCGGCCTCACAAATTACTTTATTACTGAAACTATCATCATAGTAACGAGATTTTGGAATGATATGCTCAATCTGATATTCTTCGGTAAAGAGCTTCCCTAACGGGATGACCTTACCCGTATATGGAGAACAATATTTTTGCTCCAACCATAGTTTGTAGCGTTGTAGTTCTGTCGTTGTGGGTTGTGCAACCCTGCTTATTTTCTTTATATCTTCCTTTACCTTTTCATCCTTTTCGTTATCAAGCCCAGTGCTAATTGCATACTCTTCATATATTTTCAGAATATCCTGTTGCGTGGGTGAATAAGGACGGACATTTTCAACCTCCAATTTGCCATCAGAATTATTCTTTAATTCCATTAATAATGCTTTGATTCGCAAATTGGTATTCTCATTTTCTGTTACAACATTAACTATTTTTTTCCTTTCGTCAGCAGTGTTCTTCATATCACGTCCAAGCTCAACATGGATTTCACTAAAAAAGTTTTCTGCTCCTTGTCCGTATTTTCGCCAAATATCTCTCACTACCCGTAAAGTTTCCGTAATTATTTGTTCTACAATCGGATTACGTAAGGAATGCTGTTTAAACTCATTCAAATACTTTTCTAAATCAGCAACCGAATGCCATTTTCCTGCAATATCTGCTTCTGAATGTCGCCCATAAACAAGATATTGAGCCAACCATAACTGTAAACCTTGAAAATCGTTTTCATTAGTTAAAGCAATAGACTTTTCACGAACTATATCCTTAATTTCCTCATCATACTCGCCTGTGATTATTTTGGATATTCTATTTTGGGTATTATTATCAATATCATTCCATTTCCAGTATTTCCCCAAACGCATCAAAGGTAACAGTTTCTTTATTGCTTTTTCGGAGAATGATCCATATTCATTTTTAAAAGGAGGAATTTTCTTGAAATTATCTACAAAAGAAGCAATATCTAAATCATACTTTTTTGCAAAAGTTCTCAACGCTTTCTCAAACTCATTTTTATCTGTAACAGAATAAATGATATGCCAAAGTTTTTGTTCTATTTCTTTTGTAAAGAAATTATCTGGAATATTTTCTACTTTAGCCAAACGTGTAGAAATCATCGTTTTTGTTTCACTGCAAGGATATATCTTATCTTCAACATAATTCCATCGATATGCCTCTGTCTTTACCTGTTTTTTCAGACCTTTTGCCTTTATCAAATATTCAAGCAAAGGTTTCTGTTCTATACTTTTCCTATTACTTAAGAAATCAAATAGCTGTTCTTTATCTTCAATGTTTGCAATAAATTGCAAAGTAACATCTTCGTCATCTTCCTTCCGATATATCTTCAAATTGTACAGCCATTGCCATATACGGAATTCCTGATAAAGAGGATTGGATTTTGAAATGACCTTCAAATACTCTTTAATATTATTTCCATCTTTATCTTTGTATGTTTTAAATTCAAGTATGCAATCACCTATCGCAGACTTCTGACTCCGTAATGGTCTCTGATAAAATAAAATATCGTCCAAGAATAAATAAACAAAATCTCTTTTACTTAAAATAAATTGGTACGTCTCATTACTCCGATATAACTCTCTTACACAGTCGTTGTATAAATCTTCATCTCTCAATTCGGGATGAAACTCTCTTTGTTTCTCAAGAATTTGTTTCAGTTCATCCTTGTAGAACTTACGTTCGATTGTCCGTACAAGCTTTCCACGAACTTTTTGCATAGGATTTTGCAGTAATGTCTCATAGACATACGCACCAACTGTTTTATGAGACTTTTCTATATCACTCTCCGTCTTCTTTTTCAACAATACCCAATCATTTTCGCTTGGCGCACGAAAAGACCGCTTTTCTATTCCTTCCTTATCTTTTTTAACCGTCCCGTCGTCGTTCAAATCTGTAGTAACAATAAAATCACGTGTTTTATCTTTCCATCCAAATAACGGAATCTTACTGGAGCGACGATAAATCCAGCCGTTTTCTAAATGTAAAGAATACCATATATCACCTTTACTATTCGGTTTTTCATCGGCTATGACATCCACTATTTTCAATGAATAATATTCTACTAATTTATTAGGGTTCTCTTCCTCTTCTTCCCCTCTTAATTGATAATATCCCCGTTTCTGATTGAAATTTAATAAAATCCAAGCTAGTTCTTCCTTCTCTATCTCTTGAGAAAGAGCTTTCTTACGCAAATAATAGATAGTCCAATCATATGGGATTTTTTTATCTTCTCTAACCACCCCCTTATTCTTAAATTCTTCTATCATTTCATTAAAAGACTGTTGAAAAATAAACTCGAACCTCCCTTCATCATTTTGTTTCCAAGCTAGTTTGGGCTCCTTTTCATCAAAAAATTGTCCTAATCGCTTCTCAAAATCTATTTGAGAAGCATAATGTTCGGGTAAAAACTTCATCATATTCAAAACACGAATCAGACGCTCACGACGTAATAATGCTCTTTCGCGCAATCGGCGTGTGCCACGATAGGCCGTTCGCGCAGCTGTTTGAGTCTCTACCGGATTTCCCCCACTGAAAGTATCCAACACACCCTGATCCATAGGAATAATCCGACTACCCATTCCTAAAATTCTCTGCTCTTCGCTGTCAACCAATGCCCAACCAATACTGTTGGTTCCCAAATCCAGTCCTAATATTCTTTTCATATTTGCCCTATCTTATTATAACTCATCAAATATATTAATATTTTTCCACAAATTAGACATTAAAACAAAATAAATTACTATCTTTGTCACACTAATTAAAAGCAAATCACAATAAGGATTATTCCGTTGTGAAAACATTCAAGGTGGGGCATTTGCCTCGCCTTTTTTGTACTACTACAAACAAAACATCCCATATCAGCAGATAGGTTATATCATCCTTCAACACCAAATTCTTCGAATGAATCACATAATCTCCTTCTATACATTTATGAGAACTTTTTGTTGATTTTCCCCAATAGTCCTCGTAACACTTTTCTTTATTATATAAAATTTATGCTCCGTAGTGACAAGCATTAGTGTTATAGCATTCTCATAAAAGCATTCATTGGTAGTCATTGAATTTGACAGCAAAAAAATCCACCATGGCTATTATGAAAAGATAATTCTATATATTACACAGCAACATACAAGTACACATTTTCCTTTAAAAGGAACACCTCGTTGGTTTTAAAGGAACGATGCCTTGGTTTTAAACCAACGGGGCGTTCCTTTTAAACCAACAAAGCACTTATTTTAAGCCTTATTTCACGAACCCTTCGAATGACCATGAAAACATATTCAAGAAAGCTTGCATTTCTTTCCATTACTTACCATGAAAGTGCCAAACTTTATCCATTAGAAGTGCGTCGTGTCCGATAACAGTGAAAATCAGTGAAAGAATTTAAAAGAGAAACAAATACAACAGAATTATTTGGAAAGAATAAGTTGAACGCTTACATTTGCCATGTGATTTTTTTCATAGTATTAGATTTAAGGTTAACAAAGGTTGGAGCAAGGCGTTGCTCCTTTTTTTATATCCATATATGAGGTTAGTCTATACGAGTTAATTCAATAACTGATACATTCCTCCTGCCAATACACGAACTACTCCTTTCATTTCCAGTTCAAAAAGAATAGCATTTATCTTATGTACGGGAATATCTGCTTCTACTACCAGAGAATTAATCTGTAAATTCCCCTGTTTCTCCAGGATAGAGACAATCTTCTGTTCTTCTTCGGACAAGTCGAGAAAAAGACTACGTTGCACATTTACTTTTTCGGAAGAAGTTGTTGGTATATTCCATCCCATTGCCTGTACAAGATCTTCAGCCGATAATAGTAAGGAAGCCTTATTATCTCTAATCAACCGATTACACCCCTTTGAATATTCATCATTTATCCGGCCGGGAAAAGCAAAACAATCGCGATGATAGCCTTCAGCAAGTTCAGCAGTGATTAATGAGCCTCCTTTTTCTGCCGATTCAATGACAACCGTAGCATCACACATACCTGCGACAATGCGGTTACGACTGACGAAATTATGTTTGTCGGGATTCGTACCGGACAGAAATTCGGTCAATAGTCCTCCTTTTTCGAGCATATCAATGGCCGTTTTCCGATGGACATAAGGATAAATACGATCCAGACCGTGAGCAAGGACACCTACCGTAGGCAGATCATTGACCAGCGCTTCACGATGCGCATGAATATCGATTCCGTAAGCAAGTCCGCTGACTACCAACACATCAGGACAAAGTGTTTTCAGATCGCGTAAGAAAGAGGCGCAAATCCGGGTACCATAATCAGTGGCATTACGAGTGCCTACCATATTTATTATATGCAGGGAATTCAAATCGGTATTTCCTTTAAAGAAAAGGACAATAGGAGCATCTTCACATTCCCGCAAACGGGAAGGATAAGCCTCGTCATGGAAAGTCAGGCAGGAGATCCGGTTCTTCCGGATAAATTCATATTCCTGTTCGGCACGGATCACAGCTTGTGGACAATCCAACGCATCTACCACCCGTTGACTCACTTCAGGAATACGTTCCGGTATTTCTTTACGCAGACGGAAGACATCAACAGCATTATTCATTCCGTCTATCAGATGTTTCGCCCCTATGTGCCCAATACCGGGCACCATTGTCAGGGCGATACTATAAATCTGTTCTTCCTCGGAACTGCTCATTTCAGGTAAGGGGCAAAGACGCTATCGAATAATTCGCTGTCACTCAAACGTCCGTTTACCACACATACCGTTTCAACAGTGGATTTCACTACTACTTTATTATCACTCTTACGGAAAATATCCTGATAGAATACATATTTGATACCTTCCTTCTTCATATAAAGTTTAGAGACAAACTCGTCTCCGCTTTTCAACGGCGTTTTGAATGCCATATTAATGCGTGCCACTACCGGATCGACTCCCTGTTCGTGGAGTGCAGCAAAACTGATGCCTACCGACGTCAGAAACTCATGGCGGGTATGTTCCAGATAATGCTGATAGTTCGCATTATTAACAATCCCTTGAAGGTCGCACTCGTAATCACGCACCTTCATTTCCAATTCATAAATATAGTTCATCAGTTAAAAATTGAAGATTAAAAATTAAAAGTTGAGAAATAGCAGTTAGCCTCTCTTTTGCTCAATATCGAGTCCTTTGAACTTCTTCAGTTCTTCGGTTGATACCAGTTTATACAGCTTGTCACTGGGGCGTATCTTATCTGATTTCATGGAGAAGTGCTGGCCTTTCTTCACAGTCTGCACGGATTCCAAGTCAACACGGGCTTCTTCCAAAGTCATGAATAGAGCACCTGTGGTCGGTCCGGTAATGAGAAGTTTATCGCCTACGCTAACTTCCGCAGCCTCTACCAGAAATTCGGAAACTCCAATGTTAGAGAAGTATTTGATACCTTTACCTACATATATCTTACGTTCCGTAGCTGCCGAGCCATAGTTTCTGGTCCATTCGCCTAAACGTTGTCCCAAATAATAGCCATCCCAAAAGCCGCGGTTGAATACTGTTTTCAGACGTTCGTCCCAAGCTGCAATCTTTTCATCGGTAAATGTTCCTTCCAGATAAGCTTTGATAGCCTCTTTGTAACATTCTACCACTGTACGTACATATTCAGGTCCACGGGCACGGCCTTCAATTTTGAATACACGCACACCGGCATCCAACATCTTATTCATAAAGTGAATGGTCTTCAAATCTTTCGGTGACATGATATATTCGTTATCAATATCCAGTTCCACATCCGTCTCTTTGTCACGGACTGTATAGGAACGGCGACACACCTGCATACAAGCGCCGCGGTTGGCAGAATGGTTCATCTCATGCAAAGAGAGGTAACATTTACCCGATACAGCCATACAAAGCGCACCGTGACAGAACATCTCAATGCGAATCTGTTCACCGCTCGGACCACAAATATGTTCTTCCTGAATCTGGCGATAGATTTCGGCTACCTGCTCCAGATTCAACTCACGGGCCAATACTACCACATCTGCAAATTGTGCGTAGAATTTTAAAGCCTCTGCATTGGAGATGTTCAGTTGAGTGGAAAGGTGTACCTCCTGCCCTATCTGACGGGCATAGTTCATCACCGCCACATCAGCTGCAATCACCGCAGAGATTCCGGCTTCCTTGGCTGCATCGACAATGGTATGCATCAATGGAATATCTTTATCATAGATAATCGTGTTGACCGTCAAGTAACTTTTCATCCCGTGTTCATCACACGTACGGGAGATCTCCCGCAAATCATCAATCGTAAACGTATTGGCCGAACGGGCACGCATGTTCAGGTTTTCTATACCGAAATAGATAGAATCAGCACCTGCCTGAATAGCCGCAGCAAGAGATTCGCGCGAACCGACAGGAGCCATTATTTCAAAATCTTTCAAACTAAGACTCATAGAATATATACTTATTTGTATCAGTTAAGCAAATGAATGCGTACAAAGGTAGGCTTTTTTCCGTATTTTTGCAGCGAAAACAAGAAGTTACTTCAATCATAAACAGTAAATATCAGATTCATATATGAAGATAGGCCAAATAGATTTGGGTAAATATCCCATCTTACTTGCTCCGATGGAGGATGTGACTGATCCGGCTTTCCGCCTGATGTGCAAGAGGTTCGGAGCAGATATGGTATACACCGAATTTGTGTCGAGCGATGCGCTGATTCGCGCTGTCAGCAAGACTGCGCAGAAACTAAGTATCAGTGATGCCGAACGTCCCGTTGCCATCCAGATATACGGGAAAGATACGGAAACGATGGTGGAAGCTGCCAAGATTGTGGAACAGGCACAACCTGATATTCTGGATATCAATTTCGGATGCCCGGTAAAAAGAGTAGCCGGAAAAGGAGCAGGAGCAGGTATGTTACAGAATATCCCCAAGATGCTGGAGATCACCCGTGCGGTAGTAGATGCGGTGAAAATCCCCGTAACGGTCAAGACCCGCCTAGGATGGGATGCTAACAACAAAGTAATTGTAGAGCTAGCAGAACAGTTACAGGATTGTGGTATTGCTGCACTGACTATACATGGCCGCACCCGTGCACAAATGTATACCGGAGAAGCAGACTGGACATTAATAGGCGAAGTGAAGAATAATCCACGGATGCATATTCCTATTATCGGTAATGGTGACGTGACGACGCCTCAACGCTGCAAAGAGTGTTTTGACCATTACGGAGTAGATGCTGTCATGATTGGTCGTGCCAGCTTTGGTCGTCCATGGATATTCAAAGAAGTGAAACACTATCTGGAGACTGGGGAAGAATTACCACCGCTAAGTTTCGACTGGTGCATGGAGGTGCTTCGCCAGGAAGTGGTCGACAGTGTAAATCTACTTGATGAGCGCAGAGGTATTCTGCATGTACGCCGTCATTTGGCTGCCAGCCCATTATTCAAAGGAATCCCTAATTTCCGTAATACGCGTATTGCCATGTTACGGGCAGAAACAAAGGAAGAGCTTTTCCGCATATTTGAAGAAATCACTTTCCAACGTAAAGAGAATCCGGAAATTTAATCTACCATAGATCATAATCTTCATCCGCAAACTCTGACTCCTGCGGATGGAGATTATCTGTTTCAAAATACAGAAGTATATTCCAATTTTCTACTTAAACATCGGTTGTGCAAACCACTTCTTAAACATCCAGGTCACAACCACATACAATAGGAATGCAGAGAAAAACCCTACAATGGCATCAATCACATAATGTGCCTGAATATATACGGTAGCCCCGCAAAGCAACATATAGAAAGGTATCAGACAAGCAAACAATTTCTTGCTGCCACGCCATGCCATAATCATCAAAATAGTAGAAATACCGACGTGTGAACTGGGGAATGCTGCCGTAGGACGTTCGCCTACCTGCTGTGAGCCCTCCACTAAGCTATAAAAGAATCCATGCTGATAACCCGGTCCGGGAAGTAATTCCTGATTATGATTGAAATAGTCACCGATAGCAGGGAAAATACCTTTAGATACATTATCAATCCCGATGGCAGGGAAATAGAATTGAGGCCCCGCGACAGGAACGAATATATAAATCAGATAATAGATAAAGAAGGAAGTGACGAGAACAAAAGACATCTTTTCGAACCACTCAAACTTATAAATGAAATAAAACAATGCCACAATCAGCATCATCGGATAATAAAAGAAATATCCCATATTGAATGCTTCACTGACGATAAGGTGCGGAAACGTATGGCAAAACCAGATAGCAGGCTGACCATTGAAAATAAACTCCTCGGCAGTTGCAAATACATGGTCTAAATTCGGAAAGAAACGATTGAACTCGAAAGTATCCGGATACCAGTAAGACAATAGACTCATCTGGATAACAATGCGCACAAACGCTGAAAACTTACAGGGGGCAAGACGATAAAGATACATCAACAAAAAGGTCATCGCCGCGATCATAGCCCTATCCAGCAACATGTGCCATGGATGATCCATTCGCTGAAACAGGAATAGAATCAATATGGAAGTCAACAGATTATAAATCAGTGTAATCTTTTCCACAGCAAACAACCCTTTCCGGGTTTCTACGCGCTTAAATAAGTCTAAAGCCATCCTTCATTTTTATACCAGGCAATGGTTTCACGAACTCCCTTTTCCAAATCATATTCGGGTACATACCCAAGTTCTTTCATTACCGGGGATATGTCGCATTGCCAGTTGCGTTGTTTCATTATCTTATATTTATCCGAATTCAGGGTACTGCTCCTCCCGGAACGTGTAGCAATGAATTCAGCGAACAAAGATATAACTTTTAGCACAATTAATGGACATTTCAAGTGAAGAACAAACGGATTGCCCAATTCTTTTTGTATCAGATCCGAAAAGGCACGACTTCTATAGATTTTCCCATCTGTCAGGAAATACGCCTTTTGAACCACTTTTTTCTCCATTCCCAGAAAAATCGCCTGCACAATGTCCTTCACATAAACAAAAGTCAAGTCCTGACGACGGAAACCGACCGAAAAGTCTACATGCTTCTGAATGGACTTGGCCATCAGGAAATAGTCTGACTCACGGGGACCATAGACTCCCGTAGGACGATAAATGACATAAGGAAAACCGGGAATACTCTGAATATATAATTCCGCTTTCAATTTACTCAATCCATAAGCCGTATTAGGCATCGGAGTATCTTCTCCGCTTATCGGAGTATAATCCTTCTCACGTACAGGTCCGAATACACTCAACGTGCTAATATATATAAACTGCTTCGGAACCATATTCAATTCCTTCAGCGTGTCTATAAAATATTTAGTCTGAAGATAATTCACATAATCAAAGGTCTTTTTATCAGAACACTTTGTCACACCGGCGCAATGGATGATATAATCAAATTTGCTGTAAGTACCTTTATGCCCGGAGAGTTGGGCGCGAAGCTCATTGGGATGTGCAAAGTCCAGTTCCAGAAAGTGAATTTTCCGGTTCTTTAAATACCGCTTGCTACTCGTGGGGCGAATTCCGGCCCACACACCAAACTTTCGTTTCAACGCTTCCTCCACGATGAAACTTCCTATAAAACCACTTGCACCTGTAATTAAAACACTCTCCATTATTACTTCCCTGGTTCTACATGAATATTGATTCAAAAAATATGATGCCACAAAGATACGATAAATATAAAATAAAAGCCATTTTGCTTTTCTCAATTATTATTTGTTTATTTGCAACGCGATTTATTTACTATTCAACACTTTTAAAGCACGTGGAAGATAAGGCCGATTTTGATTTTCTTTTTAAAGAGTACTATCCTCAACTTTATTATTACGCATTTCATTTGATTAATAATATGGAGGCTAGCAAAGATATCGTCAGCGACGCCTTCGAATTTATTTGGGCCAATTATGCTAAAATAGATAAAGCCACAGCTAAATCTTATCTATATGTCTACGTTCGCAACAAAAGCATTGATTTCCTGCGGCATCAGAATACACACGAACAATACGTACAAATCTATTCCGAACTGACCAAAAGTTATGTTGAGACGGAGTATCAGGAGCAGGATGAAAGAATGATGCATATCAGTAAGGCGATGGAAAAACTGACTCCACATACCAGGCATATTTTAGAAGAATGTTATATTCAACGCAAAAAATATCAGGAAGTGGCAGAGGAATTAAATATTAGTGTCAGTGCAGTCAGGAAGCATATTGTGAAAGCATTACAGGTGATACGTGAAGAATGTGCAAAAAAATCATAAAGCAGGTGTCTTTATTTTATGATTAAACGTAATATAAATAAGTATGATACAGTCGAACAGTGATGAATAAAGATATTGACAATATAGATAGTACAGATAAATCTGTAGAGAAGGCACTCGACATTATGGAGAGCTCTTCAGAAATAAACGTCGAACAACTGCAGGAAATGCTTAAAGATGAAGAAACCCTGCAGGCTTGTCGCGACATCATGGATAGCAGCCTCTTCCTACAACAAAAAAGTGGAATGGAACTACCCAATATAGAGATGGAGCTAGAACGATTCAAGAAAAAACAGTACACGGCAAGAATGCGTTCCAACTTCTGGAAAGTAAGTATGGGAATAGCCGCCATGATTGCCGTTCTATTTGGAACTTACTATCTTATCAATACCCTGACGACCCCTGCCCTGGAACCAATCACAGTATTTACTGCGGATGCTGCCCCTCAACATATCACTCTGCAAAAAGATAACGGAGAAAAGATTGTATTAGACGAACCGCAATCAAACAATCAAACCTTACCACAGAAAATGATCTCAAAGTCCGAAAAGAAAGAATTGGATTACAGGCAAGTCATTTCAACGACCACTCAAACACATGTACTCACTGTTCCACGCGGTGAAAGTTTCAAGGTAGTGTTATGTGACGGCACGGAGGTCTGGCTCAATGCCAATAGTAACTTTGTCTATCCAACGGCCTTTATTGGCGACGAACGTATCGTCACTTTAGAAGGTGAGGCTTATTTTAAAGTGGCCAAAGATCCGGAGCGACCTTTCATCGTAAAAACCAAAACTGTGCAAACCCGCGTTCTCGGTACTGAATTTAATATACGCAGCTATACTCCTGAAGATACTCATGTAGTGCTTATTAATGGAAAAGTAGAAGTCAGCAATACCAAAGGAGGATCATATACCAGACTATATCCGGGAGAAGATGCACATCTGCAATCTGATGGCAACTTTATCCTGGCAGAAGTAGATCTAGACTCCTATGTTTATTGGAAAGACGGCTATTTCTACTTTGACAATGTCACATTGAAAGATATTATGCAAAATTTGGGACGTTGGTACAATGTAAACATAGAGTTCAGAAACAAAGAAGCGATGGAGTATAAAATGCACTTTATATCCGATCGTACCAAAGACCTGGAACATACAATCTCATTACTTAATAGAATGAAAAAAGTGACAGTCACCTTGCAAGGCAATACGCTTACTGTAGACTAGATTTTTATTGCATAAGTATAACTAATCTATGCAAAATACAACAAAATATCACTTTTATTAAAAAATAAATCACAAAAGGGGTATCCATTTTTTCTTCTCATACGAACTAGTTATATAAACATGTTCAAAATAGTGTTATTAAAGACAAACGTATGAGAAATAATTGGAACCTACTTATTGTGTGTTTTCTATGCGTATTATGTTTCCGACCCTACCAAGTAAATGCTCAGGTGCAATCGCAAAAGAAAATCACGATTGAAATTAGCAACGAACGGTTGCCGTCCGTACTAAAACGTTTAGAAAAACTATCTGGATATAAGATCCTGTTTACGTATGACGATGTCAAGAAATTCACCGTTTCTGGCTCCGTCAAGGATAAGAGTATAGAGCAGACTCTCGATATAATCTTAGCCAATAAGCCACTGGAATATCATATTGAAGACCAATTTATCACAATTACTATCAAAGGTCCTTCCAAACAGGCGAAAGTATTCAATGTGAAAGGAGTGGTTATTTCCGGTGATGACGGACAGCCGCTCATTGGTGCAACCGTTGTCATCAAAGGAAGTAAGTCCGGTGTATTAACGGATATAGATGGAAAATTCTCGATAGAAAATGTATCCAATAAATCCCTGTTACAATTTTCCTATATAGGAATGAAACCGCAAGACCTGACTCCTGCTCCAAATATGAATGTTACATTAATGCCTGATGTACAAACATTATCTGAAGTAGTAGTAACAGGTATGCAGAAAATGGACAAACGTCTGTTTACAGGAGCAACCAAACAATTGTCCGCAGATGAGGTCAAACTAGATGGTTTGCCTGATATCAGCCGGGGACTTGAAGGACGTGCTGCAGGCGTATCTGTACAAAATGTTTCCGGCACATTTGGTACCGCCCCAAAAATCCGGGTACGTGGTGCTACATCTATTTTCGGTAGTTCAAAGCCACTATGGGTGGTAGATGGAGTCATCATGGAAGATGCTATCGACGTAGGTCCGGATGACTTATCCTCAGGAGATGCCGAAACATTGATTAGTTCAGCTATTGCCGGATTGAATTCAGATGATATTGAAAGCTTTCAAATATTGAAAGACGGATCAGCAACCTCTATCTACGGTGCGCGAGCCATGGCAGGGGTTATTGTAGTAACCACCAAAAAGGGAAAAGCCGGTGTCAGCAAAATCAGCTATACCGGTGAATTTACAACTCGTATGATTCCCAGTTATAAAGAATTCAATATCATGAATTCACAGGAACAAATGGGAATCTATAAAGAAATGGAACAAAAAGGATGGCTCAACAATAGCGATACTTACCGTGCAAAAGATAGCGGAGTGTATGGACGTATGTATCAGTTAATCAATCAATACAATCCGGTTACAGGACAATTCGGACTTGCCAACACTCCGGAAGCACGTAACGCTTACCTGCGTGAAGCGGAAATGAGAAATACCGACTGGTTTGATACTTTATTTTCCAACAATATCACACAAAATCATTCTGTCAGTATCACTTCCGGAACAGAAAAATCTTCATTCTATGCTTCATTAAGTACCATGTCAGACCCGGGGTGGTACAAGCAAAGTGAAGTAAAACGCTATACAGCTAATTTAAATACAACATATAATATATATAAGAATTTATCTATAAATTTAATATCCAGTGCTTCCTACCGTAAGCAGAAAGCGCCCGGAACACTAAGTTCTGAAGTGAATGCAGCTAGTGGAGAAGTCACCCGTCAATTTGACATCAATCCATATTCGTATGCACTAAACACATCACGCGCATTGGATCCGGCAGTCAACTATACAGCTAACTACGCACCATTCAATATCCTTCATGAATTGGATAACAATTATATGGACTTAAACGTAGTTGACGTTAAATTCCAAGGAGAAGTAAAATGGAAAGCACTTCCAGAATTAGAGCTTAGCGCATTAGGAGCAGTCAGATATCAAGCTTCTTCGCAAGAACATAATATTAAAGACCACTCGAATCAGGCAACAGCATATCGCACAGGAATGGATGACGCCACTATTCGTGACAACAATAATTTACTCTACACCAACCCCGACAATCCTTATGCTTTACCCATCAGCATACTGCCGGAAGGCGGTATTTACCAGCGTAAGGACTATCGCATGCTGGGAGTAGACTTTCGTGCCACAGCATCCTGGAATCATTTATTTGCAGAAAAGCATATAACCAATCTTTTCGCTGGTATGGAGGTGAATGATTTAAAACGCATGCAGAATTATTTTCAAGGATGGGGAATGCAATATACAATGGGCGAAATTCCATCGTACGTATATGAATTTTTCAAGAAAGGTATTGAGTCCGGTGAAAATTATTATGGATTAAACCATACCACAACAAGGAGTGTAGCAGGTTTTGCCAATGCAACCTATTCGTATGATGGCCGTTATACAGTAAACGGAACATTCCGCTATGAAGGCACCAACCGCATGGGAAAAAGCCGTTCTTCCCGCTGGTTACCTACATGGAATATTTCAGGAGCATGGAATGTACATGAAGAAAATTTCTTCGAAACACTCAGCTCCGTGCTGTCACATTTGACATTCAAAGCATCCTACTCTTTAACTGCCGACAGAGGTCCGGAATATGTAACAAATTCACATGCCATAATCACCAGCTATTCACCATTTCGCCCTTTCACCAGCGGACAGGAAACCGGACTTTATGTATCCGACCCCGAAAATAGCGAATTGACTTACGAAAAGAAGCATGAATTAAACATCGGTGCTGATATGGGATTCTTAAACAACCGGATCAATTTCTCAATCGACTGGTATAAACGCAACAACTATGACCTGATTGGTATAACTCCGACACAAGGAGTAGGTGGTTCTATTTATAAATATGCCAATATAGCCTCCATGAAGTCACATGGTATTGAATTCACCATCTCAAGCAAGAATATCCAATCGAAAGACTTCTCATGGAATACAGATTTCATCTTTTCCAAAGCAAAAAATGAAGTGACCGAGCTTAACGCCCGTTCCAGCGTGATGGATCTGGTTTCAGGCTATGGTTTTGCGCGTCAGGGCTACCCGGTGCGTGGTTTGTTCTCTATCCCATTTGTCGGCCTAAGTTCAAATGGTATCCCAATGTATAATATCAATGGAAAAATAACCAGTACTGATATTGATTTCCAAACACGTGACAATATAGACTATCTAAAATATGAAGGTCCCACTGATCCTACTATAACAGGTAGCTTTGGTAATATCTTCACCTATAAAGCATTCAAACTAAATGTATTTATCACCTATTCATTTGGTAATGTAGTACGTTTAAATCCGTGCTTCAATTATCAATACAGTGACTTATCCTCTATGCCCCGTGAATTCAAAAATCGCTGGACAGTTCCGGGTGATGAGAAGCATACCAATATCCCTGCCATCATTTCCAAACGTCAATATGAAGATAATAAAGATTTGATGTATGCATATAATGCCTATAATTACTCTACAGAACGAATTGCCAAAGGAGACTTTATTCGTATGAAAGAAATTTCCTTGTCCTATGATTTTCCAAAATCATGGATTACATCAGCAAAGATATCCAATTTATCTTTGAAACTTCAGGCTACCAATTTATTCCTAATCTACGCAGATAAGAAGCTAAACGGACAGGACCCGGAATTCTTCAATACCGGTGGAGTTGCCTCCCCTGTACCCCGTCAGTTCACATTAACTCTTAGATTAGGATTTTAACCATTCAGATAATTATAAAAATGATGAAATATAAAAACGTATTATATACAGCAGTCATTTCAACCTTATGCCTGGGAATAACCTCCTGTAGCGATTTTTTGGATGAAATGCCGGACAACCGAACTGAACTAACTACCGAAGAGAGCATTACCAAAGTATTGGTATCTGCATACCCAATGACCACCAACTGTCATATAGGCGAATTCTACAGTGACAACATTGATGAAAATAGTAAAGCATACAGCTATCTTTTCCGGTTAAACGAGCACTTGTATCGCTGGCAGCAAACCACTGAAGAGAATCAAGACTCACCTCATGCCTTATGGAATGATTGTTATAACTCGATTGCATCGGCCAACCAAGCCCTGGCAGCCATCGAGCAAATGGGAAACCCTCAATCATTGTCAGCACAAAGAGGTGAAGCTCTAATATGTCGCGCATATAATCATTTCGTACTAGCTACCACATTCTGCAAAGCGTATGGTACAAATGCAGATAAAGACCTAGGTATACCTTACATAAAGGAACCGGAAACATCTGTAAATCCACAATACTCACGCGGAACTGTTGCTGAAGTCTATCAAAATATCGCAGCCGATTTAGAAGAAGGATTGCCTCTAATCGACGACAATATTTACTCACGAGTGAAATATCATTTTAATAAAAAGGCTGCCTATGCATTTGCTGCCCGCTTTTATCTATATTACACACAGCCGGATTTTTCTAACTGCCAGAAGGTTATCAATTATGCCAATATAGTACTCGGCACGAATGCTTCCCAATATTTACGTGACTGGGCTGCATTAGGAGCTTTATCTCCCAACAAGAACATACAGCCGAACGCTTATGTAGATGCAGATAATCGGGCAAATCTACTGGTAATATCAGCAGCTTCATATTGGCCATTGGTTTCCGATCCGGGTTATGCCAACTGTGAAAGATACTGCATGAATAATATTACTGCCTCGGAAAGTTGTAAATCCGAAGGTCCATGGGGAGACCAGTCAAGCTACCACCAAATCCCATTTGCGCCTGGTGGCTCTATCAAGAACGGATTCCGCCGTTTAGTCATCTATCAGCAGTTCACATCAGGCAACAGCTGGGTCGGTTATATGCTGTATCCTGCTTTCACTACCGATGAAGCATTACTTTGCCGGGCTGAAGCTTACACATTACTAAAACGTTACGACGAAGCTGCAGCCGATATAGACGCCTGGCAGAAAGCCTTTACGAAAAATACACAAACCTTGTCCAAAGAGACAATCAATGATTTTTATGCTCAATTAAAATATTACACACCGGAAGCCCCGACAGTAAAAAAGGAATTGCATCCGGATTTTATAATAGAAAAAGGAATGCAAGAGAATCTGATACACTGTATTCTACATGCGAGACGCCTGTTAACTTTAGAAGAGGGACTTAGATGGCAAGATATAAAGCGCTATGGCATTGTAATCTACCGCCGCTATTATGAAGGTTATACCTTGGTGAATATCACCGACAAGATGGACACGAATGACCCCAGACGTGCAATTCAGCTACCGGCCAGTGTCATTACGGCAGGTATGCAACCAAATCCAAGAAATGACTAACTAACTTAAGGAGGGAAAAATATGAAGAAATACATCATATATAGTTTAATCATATCATTAACCTGCGGACTGGGAGCTTGCAACAACGACGAGGGCGTGGACAAAGCAAACAGCATCTTCTCTACAGAAGAAGTAGAACGCAGCCCATTCGACAACTGGATATTGGGTAATTACACCCATCCGTACAACATTGCATTGAAATATCGCATGGAAGATAACGAGAGCGATATGACACATGTATTAGCTCCTGCCGACTATAAAAAATCCGTAGTACTGGCTAAAATTATCAAACATGTATGGCTGGAAGCATACGATGAAGCGACCGGTAATCCGGACTTCTTACGTCAATACATCCCCAAGACCATTCACTTTATCGGCTCTCCTGCCTATGAAGACAATGGCACCATGGTATTGGGAACGGCAGAAGGTGGTATGAAAATTACATTATACAATGTAAATGACATCAATCCTGATAAAATAGATATCAATCTGCTAAACGAATACTATTTCCAAACAATGCATCATGAGTTCGCCCACATCCTGCATCAAACCAAAAACTATGATCCGGCATTTGATCGTATCACAGAAAATGCCTATATCGGCAGCGACTGGTATATGGTGGGAGCTAACCGCAATGCATGGCAACAAGGATTTGTCACTTCCTACGCAATGAGTGAATCACGTGAAGATTTTGTTGAAAACATTGCGGTGTACGTCACAAATACAGAAGACTACTGGAATAATATGCTACAAAATGCCGGTAAAAGCGGTCGTGCACTTATCAAACAGAAATTCGAAATAGTCTATAGTTACATGGAACAAACCTGGGGAATCAATCTGGACGAATTACGCGACATCGTTCTACGCCGCCAAGATGATATAGCAAACGGCAATGTAGACTTAAGTATTATTGAATAAACTATGAAAATTATGAAGAAATATCTATCAATATACACACTTCTGGCATTGACTTGCATTGTATTACAATCTTGTCTTTTCTCTGAAGAAGAAATATTCGACGAATCATCTGCCAACAGAGCTACAGCCGATGTAATAAAATGTCAGGAGATTCTTAAAGATGTTCCGAACGGATGGAAACTGGAATATTACATAGGAAGCAACTATTCTGCAGGTGCAGTCACCCTACTAATGAAATTTGATGGAAAACAGGTAGAAATGGCGTCGGAAGCAGGAGCAGAAGGTTACAAGCCGGGTACCATAATAACCTCCCTGTATCAAGTTAAATCGGAACAAAGCACTATGCTCACTTTCGACTCATACAACCAGCTGATCCACATGTTTTCAGGTCCTTTAGGCCTGAACATGAACGTGGGAGGAGATTATGAGTTTATTATCATGAGCGCAACTCCCGACAAGGTGATTCTGCAAGGAAAAAAATACAAGAATATAATGGAAATGACACCTATGCCTAAAGATATACCATGGCGCATTCAAATTGAAGATATCATTAACATTGAAAAAGATGCTTTTCTGAATACATACCGTATGGAGAAAGGTGGACAAGTGCTGAACTACTTCATACGCGACAATGGCACAATGGCTACATTCTCCGCTTACAACACCGATTATAGCAGTGCAGAAAGTTTACCCTATATTTATACAGAAAAAGGGCTGAAGTTACAGTCTCCATATAATGTCAACGGAGTTGAAGTCCAGCACTTCAAATGGGATAAAAAGTCCAGGCTATTTGTTTGTACCGATGCAGATGCAACGGATATTGTATTAAAAGAGTATTATCCCGAAAACTATCTGCAATATGAAGACTATATCGGTACCTACACTGCAACGATTGACGATTACGATGAAGGTCCAACTTCACAATCTGTAACCATCACTCCTAAAGTCAGAGGAGAAAGTTATACTCTGAAAAGTATTGGCGGATTCAACTTCACTCTTCTGTATGACAAAGCCAGCGGAAAACTGATCTTAGATTCACAAAGTATAAGTCCGGTTTCTTCATCGTCTTACTACTTTGCGTGTGCGGCAGGTGTAGAAGGATATGCTCACACAGAATTAAGTTTGCCTTCACGCTTACGCAGCGGATTAGTAAATGTTACGGTGAAAACCAATCCTTTCACTTTCTACTTCGCGGATAAAGCAAGCCAAGAAAATACGTCATTGATAATCTGGGCTTATTCATCCGATGAATATTCAACTTCAGGACTAATGGGTTACTGGAGTTGGTATAACTCAATCTTAATGGAAAAAGAAAACGAAGGTAATTAATACAATTATGAGAAAGTTTTTTAATATATTCTTATTTGTACTTTGCACCATAGCAATAGCGGGATGCAATGATACGGAAAGCAGCGAATCCAGGTTAGAGATCAAAGCTGTAAATACTAATTTCCAAGCGACTGGAGGAAAAGGCTATATACAACTTCAGGCAACAGGCAATATAACAGCAGATGTTAATGCCGACTGGTGTGTGCTGAAAGAAGTAAACCCCAATGAAGTAGTATTCGAAGTAAAAGAAAACACCGGATACTCTGGTAGAAACGCTTTATTGACAATCAGTAACGGAGTAGAAAAAAAGGCGTTCAATATCAATCAATCCGGAGCTGTTTTCATCTTCGGTAAAGACGAGTGGATGCTCCGCACCGACAATAAAGCAGCTACGCTACCTATAAAATTACAAAGTTCTTTCGATTATGTAATAGACATACCCGCAGAAGCTCAAAGCTGGTTATCATTTGAACAGAATGCGAAAGGAATAAACTTCAAAGTAAAAGAAAACACTTCCGGGAAAATGAGAGGAGCTATTGTCAACGTGACAGCTAAAGACAGATCGACTTCTTATCAGGTGATACAATATGATGTGGACGAACTTATTGGGACATGGCAAGGAATGTTTTCAGACGGACAGATGAATTACGGTTTGAAAGATGTTACGATTGAAAAACTGGAAAACGGAACATATCAGCTTTCAAACATGCTAACTGACTTGCCCTATAAACTGAAAGCCAAAGCTGTAGATAACTGCCTGGCGCTTGAAGCCGGACAAAATCTGGGAGTCTTCGAGGACAACTTATATCTCTCATTCGAAATTCTTAGCTCTGATCTATATTATGTAAAAGACCCTTCCGTAACAATCTCATTAGGCCCTGTAATGTTAACAGACGGTACATTCGTTTTCGCTTTTTCGGGAATAAAAGAGAGTGATCCTTTTGGTTTTGTTTTTCGGGTATATGAAGATGCAGAACTGCAGAAAGTTATAGACAATCTATCCATTTTTATCAACTGTATTCTTTTTAAAGAAGACATAATTCAATAACATATGAAAAAGATACTATTAACTAGCTTTATGGTAGCATTAGGATTACTTGGTGCAAGCTGTAAAGATGATAATAATGCAGCAGGTGGAGGAGGAGAAATACTTCCGGATCAGCAGATAAGCTGTGAAATATTTATGCCGACTGATGGCGCAACCGTTATTATGTCAGACAAACTGATTATCAGAGGAGAAGGGACTACAAACTATGGTAAAATCATTTCTGCAGAACTGAAAGTCGGGGAAGAGATTATCACTGACATCACTTCAGTTCCATTCTATTATGAGTATACCTTCTCCAAAGATGCCGAACCGGGAGAACTGAAAATTGAGTTAGCAGTTAAAGGAGATCACGAAGGTAGTGCCTTGACAACTATTACAGTGACAACAGAACAAGGAAACAGGCCTGCTCCCCCTCAATATGGAGAAGTGCTAACCGATACCCGTGATGGAAATACATACAAAACCGTACAACTTGCAGACCAGTTATGGATGGCAGAAAATTTACGCTATCTACCAGAGCAACAGTTTGATGTGTCCTCAACCGAACCAAGATATTACGTAATGTTTGATAATGATGCAAAAACAGAACTTGGAAAAGGTTTCCTGAATGCATATGGAGCTTACTACAACCTACCTGCTGCTCTACAAAACGAAACGGCTTTAGGTCCCGATGAAACACGTATAATAAAAGGAGTTTGCCCTGATGGATGGCATATTCCTTCTCAAAAAGAATGGCAAAAATTATCTCAATACGTATTAGATTCCGGAATGGCAGCAATTATGAATGATGGTCAAGTAGATGAAACAGCCCTAGCAAAGGCTCTAGCTTCAACAACGATGTGGATGATGCCGGAATACACAGAAATAGAACCACAGCCAACCTGGGTTGGAGTTGAGATGGAAAAGAATAATGCAACCTTATTCAATGGTCTGCCTATAGGTTTCCGTGCTTGTGCAGGCGACGAAGATTGGATGCATTCAGCCTACAGTGCGGGTTGGTGGAGTTCAACAGCGGGAGTACAAATGGGACCAGAATTTGGTATTACCGTACGTATGTGGTCAGACCTCCACACATTTGTAACCAATGCAGAATTTAATCCGGGAGTAGGACTCCCCGTTCGTTGTATCAAAGATTAACCATATATTATTACTCACTAAATAAAAATACAATTATGAAGAAGTTAGGATTCCTTTTATTTTTAGTCTTAGGACTAACGGCTTGCGGTGATGACAACAATGATCCCGCTCCAGAACAACATGTAACATGTGCCATATCTTCTCCTACCGAAGGAGCAACGATAGACATAGCTGAAAAGATGACAATCAAAGGAGAAGCAACTGTTGACATTGGTCAAATATCGAATGTTACTCTTAAAATCGGAGACAAACAAATTTCAGAAGTAACTTCTGTTCCATTTAGTTATGAATACACATTCGAAGCCAGTCAAGCCGTAGGAGCACTAAAAATTGAACTGACCGTCAAAGGCGATCAAGGTGCCATGGCGACAAGTGAAGTAAATGTCACACTAAAAAAGACCGAACCAACCCCAGAACCGGAAGAAGGAAAGATGATTGACCCACGGGATAATCATGAATACAAAATTGTTACAATTGGTGAACAAATATGGATGGCAGAGAACTTGGCTTATTTACCATCAGTTAGCAAACCGGAAGATGCCGCTACCAGTGATG
The DNA here is from genome assembly GCF_003604005.1 of Bacteroides sp. OF03-11BH. Taxonomy (NCBI): domain Bacteria; kingdom Pseudomonadati; phylum Bacteroidota; class Bacteroidia; order Bacteroidales; family Bacteroidaceae; genus Bacteroides; species Bacteroides sp. OF03-11BH. The sequence continues at coordinate 26,062 of NZ_QTMW01000042.1, forward strand.
GAGATCCGCTCTATTTTGTTTTCAACTATGATGGCAAAGATGTAAATGCAGCTAAAGCCACGAAAGAATACAAGACATACGGAGTCTTGTATAATTGGTATGCCGCTATGAACCAAAAGAACGCAACCGGTGGAAATGCGGATGCCATACCAAGCGGCATTCAAGGAATCTGTCCTAACGGATGGCATCTACCCAGCAAAGCAGAGTGGAAAAAACTAGAAAGTTTTGTTGCAGATGAATTAGCACCAGTTGAAGGTAATGTATGGACAGATGATGAAGGAAATAAATACTCCGATAAAGACTGTAAAAACGTCTGGTCAGCATTGACAGGAAAACTGGATGCTGACGGTTGGGGAGAATCCGGCATGATAGATGAAAATCCTGATCTCGCTAAAGGTCCACGTGACACCTATGGCTTTAATGTTATACCTGCCGGACAATGTTATCAGAGCGGAAGTTTTGAAACGCCTAAGTCACAGAGTAGAACAGACTTTTGGAGCACAGACCAAGCTACTTACGGAGCAGGAACTGTATATTTCAGTAATATGAGTTATGGGTTAGGTTATTCTTCTGATAAAGGAGGAATACAAGTAAAACGTGGCCTTTCAGTACGTTGCGTAAAAGATTAACTATATTATAGATAAACATTTATCAATTAGTTCATTACAGAATTAATAAATTCTCTCTTAAAGATAAGGGAAGTATGTCGGGAGATATGCTTCCCTTTTAATATATCTTTTTACACCTAGTTATCAACTCACTCAAACATATAATTAGTCGATATCCAATATCACGAAATAAAACAAATTCTGAATGTTCTTCCATTTTATTATATATCTTTGTAACTAGATATTTTAAAAGACTACATTATGGCAAAAAAGAAAGAAAAGAAAGAGAAAAAGGCCGGCAAGAGAATGAGTAAGAAAGAGCTGGCAGCGTTATTAATAGACTTTTTCCATGCCAAATCCAGCGAGACCTTAAGTATGAAATATATTTTTTCAGAACTGCGTCTCACTACCCATCCGCAAAAAATGTTATGCGTCGATATATTACATGACCTTTTAGCTGACGATTATATTTCTGAAGTAGAGAAAGGAAAGTTCCGTCTCAACAATCATGGAACGGAGATGACAGGCACTTTCCAACGGAAAAGTAATGGTAAGAATTCTTTCATTCCTGAAGGAGGAGGCGAACCGATATTTGTAGCCGAACGTAATTCGGCACATGCTATGAACAATGACAAAGTAAAGATTGCCTTCTATGCCAAACGGAAAAACAGAGAAGCAGAAGGAGAAGTGATAGAAATACTGGAACGCGCCAACGATACTTTCGTCGGCACGCTGGAAGTAGCTAAATCCTATGCATTCCTGGTGACGGAAAACCGTACACTTGCCAATGACATCTTTATCCCGAAAGACAAGCTGAAAGGTGGAAAGACCGGAGATAAAGCCATCGTGAAAGTAACCGAATGGCCGGACAAGGCAAAGAATCCTATCGGACAAGTAATAGATATATTAGGTCAGGCTGGCGACAACACCACAGAGATGCACGCAATTCTTGCGGAGTTCGGTCTGCCGTATGTATATCCGAAAGCAGTAGAGACAGCAGCGGACAAGATTCCTGCCGAGATTTCAGCAGAAGAGATTGCCAAACGCGAAGATTTTCGTAAGGTAACAACTTTCACTATCGACCCGAAAGACGCCAAAGATTTTGACGACGCACTCTCCATCCGCAAGCTAAAGGACGGATTGTGGGAAGTAGGCGTACACATTGCCGATGTGACACATTACGTAAAAGAAGGCAGCATCATCGACAAGGAAGCAGAAAAGCGGGCAACTTCCGTTTATCTGGTAGACCGTACCATCCCGATGCTTCCCGAACGGCTGTGTAACTTCATTTGTTCACTCCGCCCGAACGAAGAAAAACTAGCTTTCTCCGTTATCTTCGATATTACGGAAAAAGGAGAAGTCAGAGACTCACGTATCGTACATACAGTTATCAACTCCGACCGTCGCTTCACCTACGAAGAGGCACAACAAATCATAGAAACAAAAGAAGGAGACTTCAAAGAAGAAGTACTCACGTTAGATACGATTGCCAAAGCACTGCGCGAAAAACGCTTCTCTGCAGGAGCCATCAACTTCGACCGCTACGAAGTGAAGTTCGAAATTGACGAAAAAGGAAAACCAATCAGCGTTTACTTCAAAGAGTCAAAAGATGCCAATAAACTGGTGGAAGAATTCATGTTGCTCGCTAACAAGACCGTAGCAGAAAAGATAGGATGTGTGCCAAAGAACAAGAAAGCCAAAGTGCTTCCTTACCGTATCCACGACCTGCCCGATCCGGAGAAGTTGGAGAACTTGTCACAGTTCATCGCCCGCTTCGGCTACAAAGTGCGTACAAGCGGAACGAAGACTGATATTTCAAAATCCATCAACCATTTATTGGACGACATACACGGAAAGAAAGAAGAGAACCTGATAGAAACCGTATCCATCCGTGCCATGCAGAAAGCACGTTACTCAACCCATAACATCGGTCACTACGGACTAGCATTCGAATATTACACTCACTTTACTTCTCCCATCCGCCGTTTCCCGGACATGATGGTACACCGTTTGGTGACGAAGTATATGGACGGAGGACGCAGCGTATCCGAAGCTAAGTACGAAGACCTCTGCGACCACAGCTCGAACATGGAACAAATTGCAGCCAATGCCGAGCGTGCTTCCATCAAATATAAACAGGTGGAATTTATGAGCGAACGTCTGGGGCAGATTTACGACGGTGTAATCTCCGGCGTAACCGAGTGGGGACTTTATGTAGAACTGAACGAAAACAAATGTGAAGGTCTGGTCCCTGTTCGTGATCTGGATGATGACTACTACGAATTCGACGAGAAGAACTATTGTCTTCGCGGACGCCGCAAAAACAAAATATACAGTCTGGGAGACGCTATTACTGTTCGGGTAGCTCGTGCTAATCTGGAAAAGAAACAATTGGATTTTGAATTAATAGAAAAGTAAATTCACCACAGAGTACACTAAGAAATCAGGAAGTAAAAAGACTTCATGTACTCCGTGTCCTCTGTGGTAAGCCAAACAGCCATTATGAAAACTGTCATTATTGAAGATAAACAACGAATCGAATCCATTATTCTCCATTGCGATGCCTGTTTTGTAGGCATTACTGATTTGGAAGGTAATCCCTATGTAGTTCCGATGAACTTCGGTTATGAGAATGGCATCATATATCTTCATTCGGGTCCTGAAGGCAGCAAGTTGGAGATGCTGGAACATAATAATAATGTATGCATCACTTTCAGCGTTGGACATAAACTTGTCTACCAACACGAAAAGGTAGCCTGCAGTTACAGTATGCGTTCGGAAAGCGCGATGTGTCGGGGGCAAGTAGAATTCATCGAAGAAATAGATGAGAAACGCCGTGCATTGGATATTATCATGCGTCATTACACGGATAGTGAGTTCAACTATTCCGATCCTGCGGTACGTAATGTCAAAGTATGGCAAGTACGTATCGATCAGATGACAGGAAAAGTTTTCGGTCTGCGAGCCAACGAAAAGCCATGAAGCGGTTTTCCGGCTTTCGACAATACTTGAGTAGAGTATTCAACAAGCATTGTAGAGTATTTCCAAACTAATTTCTCTAAACAAAAGTTTAGATCACTTTTACCCTCACACCCTCACCATTGTCTGTATCTCTTTATCCATCGGCATTACAGGTGTGAGGGTAAAGGTGATTATAAAGACTATTCTATCCTCTCATATCAAAATCTTTTTGTATACTTGCAACATAAATAAAATAGATAAGTACTCTTGCAAAAAAATAGATTATGAAGAAACTGCTATGTCTCGCCCTGTTAGTATCTGCCGGAAGTATCTACTCCGGAAGTATCTCGGCAAACAACAAACCTACTGATAACAAATCCGGCAACAACTCAAAGGACATATACAAAAAGACCTGGATCGACTTCAATAAAAACGGTATAAAGGATGTATACGAAGATCCCTCCGCTCCTATCGAAGCCCGCATCGCGGATTTGCTTTCGCAAATGACACTGGAAGAGAAAACCTGTCAGATGGCTACTCTCTACGGTTCGGGACGGGTATTGAAAGATGCATGGCCTACTGCCGGATGGTCAGCGGAAATTTGGAAGGACGGTATCGGAAATATTGATGAGCAGGCGAACGGACTGGGTAAATTCGGTTCTGAAATCTCCTATCCGTATGCCAACAGCGTAAAGAACCGACACACCATTCAACGCTGGTTTATGGAACAGACACGACTGGGTATTCCGGTGGACTTTACCAATGAAGGAATACGCGGATTATGTCACGACCGGGCTACCATGTTTCCCGCTCAATGCGGGCAAGGTGCCACGTGGAACAAAAAACTGATCCGGGAAATTGCGAAAGTCACTGCAGATGAGGCAAAAGCATTGGGATATACCAATATTTATTCTCCTATTCTGGATATAGCACAAGATCCTCGCTGGGGACGTGTGGTGGAAAGTTATGGGGAAGATCCTTATCTGGTGGGCGAATTGGGAAAACAGATGATTCTCGGTCTGCAAAATGAAGGTATCGTTGCTACTCCGAAACATTTTGCCGTTTACAGTATTCCGGTCGGTGGACGTGACGGAGGTACGCGTACTGATCCGCACGTGGCCCCGCGTGAGATGAAGACTCTTTATCTGGAACCTTTCCGCAAAGGTATTCAGGAAGCGGGTGCTCTAGGGGTGATGAGTTCGTATAATGATTATGACGGGGAGCCTGTTTCCGGAAGTTATCATTTCCTCACGGAGATTCTGCGTCAGCAATGGGGATTCAAGGGATATGTAGTATCGGATAGTGAGGCGGTAGAGTTTCTGCATACCAAACATCGTATCACTCCGACTGAAGAAGAGATGGCAGCACAAGTAGTCAATGCAGGATTGAATATCCGTACTAACTTTACTCCGCCACAAGATTTTATTCTCCCGTTGCGCCGTGCTATCAACGAAGGCAAAGTTTCTTTGCACACGCTCGATCAACGTGTCGGTGAAATTCTCCGTGTCAAGTTTATGATGGGACTTTTTGATAATCCGTATCCCGGTGATGACCGTCGTCCGGAGACAGTGGTACACAACGACGCTCATAAAGCAGTATCTATGAAAGCCGCTTTAGAGTCCATCGTTCTTTTGAAGAATGAGAATCAGATGCTTCCGTTATCCAAGAACTTCAGCAAAATAGCTGTGATTGGTCCGAATGGGGAAGAAGTGAAGGAGTTGACTTGCAGATATGGTCCCGCCAATGCGTCTATTAAGACTGTATATCAGGGAATCAAAGAATATCTGCCTAACTCGGAAGTTCGCTATGTTAAAGGCTGTGATATTATTGATAAGTATTTCCCGGAGAGCGAACTGTACAATGTTCCATTAGATACACAAGAGCAGGCGATGATTCATGAAGCGGTAGAATTAGCAAAAGCTTCGGATGTCGCTATTCTTGTACTGGGTGGAAATGAGAAAACGGTTCGGGAAGAGTTCTCACGTACCAATCTTGACCTCTGCGGACGTCAGCAACAATTATTGGAAGCGGTTTATGCAACAGGTAAACCTGTCGTTCTAGTGATGGTGGACGGAAGAGCAGCAACCATCAACTGGGCAAACAAATACGTTCCTGCCATTATCCATGCCTGGTTCCCCGGAGAATTTATGGGGGATGCCATCGCTAAAGTTCTTTTCGGAGACTATAATCCGGGAGGACGTCTGGCTGTCACTTTCCCGAAATCAGTGGGACAGATTCCTTTTGCATTCCCATTCAAGCCGGGCTCTGACTCCAAAGGAAAAGTCCGTGTAGACGGTGTGCTCTATCCTTTCGGATATGGTTTAAGCTATACGACCTTCGGATATTCAGACTTGAAAATATCTAAACCGGTGATCGGTCCGCAGGAAAATATCACTCTTTCATGTACTGTAAAGAATACAGGAAAGAAAGCAGGGGATGAAGTAGTCCAGCTTTATATCCGGGATGATTTCAGCAGCGTTACCACCTACGATAAAGTTTTGCGTGGTTTTGAACGTATTCACTTGCAACCGGGAGAAGAACAAACTGTCAACTTTACCCTTACTCCTCAAGACTTGGGATTATGGGACAAGAATAATCGGTTCACGGTAGAGCCGGGAAGTTTCTCGGTGATGGTGGGAGCTTCTTCACAGGATATACGGTTGAAGGGGAGTTTCGAAGTGCAATAAATAAATCCAAGACAGTCACATTGCTTTTATTTCTCTTTCGCCAATTAGGATAGAGCTATAAGTTATACTTAATAAAACAAATAAAACCGGCATCTTTATAAGTTATGCTTAATAAAATTGCTATATCTGTTTTGTATATCAACTATAGATGATTTTACTGCCACAGGAAGAAAACGACTTCTACTTTTGACTGGATTAATTGGCTATCAGATCTAACAATGCTGCAATAAAAGCGTTTGGTATTCCAGAACGTTAGACTATTTATATATTACTGTAGTGGCAACTAACGTTGCCCCTACAGTAAACTAATAATGCAACAAGCTTTTTACACTTTCTCTAAAAAACAAGAACAAATAAAAAACACAAATCTTCTATACATACCTATAGAAAGTATTTGCAAATGAAATGAATCACATACAATATTCAGAGAAAATTCTTATTTAAATTTTATATTATACTCCGGTATATATGTTCTACTAGATATTATTTCCTGCCCTGTACTCTTCACAGTCATAGTAACAGTAACATTAACCCCAAGATTCGCTACATACAATACAGGTTTACCATTTAAACACATATTGCACATTGAGCGGGGAAAAGCATCGACTTCAGTACGATTATAAGATGACATATATGAGAATATAGTATTAGAATATAACTTGAAAGTCCCTGCATATGTAGAATAACCATTAATATAAGTATCAGGATCACCTATAACAATCGGATATTCGTAATAAGATGCAAACTTAACCTTTGTGCCTTTCTTCTCATCCTGAATAACCGTTGGAGTAAAATCGTATCCAGACCTTTTACTTGGTATATAAACATAAACTCCTGTATAAGAAGGATTAGGGGTTCTATTATAATAATCCTTAAATTGAGTATCCCATTCACTTCCTTCAAATTCGACAACATTAGAACTAACTTTATAAGTTACTTCATCTGCTATGGCTGGATTAATAACTACATTAAATGTTGGATGAAACGATAAACTATAATATTTCCCAGAATATTTGCAATTATATGCAGAAGCAATATCTGGTCGAGCCGTTATTTCATGATAAGTTCCTGTTATATTTAATATTGGTGCAGATGTTAAATTCCAGGCCCCAAATCCTTCATCATATTTTATAGCAGTCAAAGGCAATACCGGAATCGAGCTATTACCAATCATCTGTCCTTTTAAATCAATAGTTCCATTGGTAGATAATTCAACCGTTTGTATAGTGGGCTCATTAACCTTCTTCGAACCAAGAAATGATCCAAAGAGAGCGTTCAATCCTCCAGCTATCAATCCTGAAACTCCTCCCTTTGCTAATCCAGCCAGTCCACCAGCAACTACATTTCCTACATTTTTTAAAATTCCAGATGAAGAATTATTGATAGCCTTTTCAGCCTCTCCTTTCACCCATTTTTCAGCTGCATCTCCTCCCGCCTTTACAATGGTATTTGCACCTTTTTGCAAAAGATTTGGAGATGAGGAATAATGATCTTCGATAATAGTACCTGTTGTTGTGTCTTTGTAATTTCCTGTAATAGTTAGTTCTGAGATATTTAACACTTTTGAATAAACATTGATCCCCCCGTCTGTTTTTCCTGTATAAGTTAGCGGTATCTGAAAACAATTCCAACCTCTGTCAATGCCCAGGGTGGTGTTATTGCTCAAACAATTGACACCTACACGCTGAATAGAAGCCCGATCCAATGGCGCTGTGAATGTAGTTCCCTGATTAAAATAGCCATAAAATCTTTCATCAAAAAATTCCCAAACAGCATTATTACTTAAGAAAGAATTCTGATTATAATAAAACACCTTTAAAATCCCGGTATATTTATTATAAAAAATCAAATAATCACTGCCAATATCTTTGTTTGGAGTACTCAAGAACACCCATCCATCTTCTTTTTTTATGTCCATCCTTATATCATAAATTATACTTGTAGGAGCATATTCAACCCAAGGCAAATCAACAACCTTATTATCAGTCAGTTGAATCGATGTTTGATTTTCCCAATCTTGTTCAAAGTTTGGAGGGGCCAATGATCTAGTAATTGCCGATGCATTAACTTCTAAATCCAACAAATTGTTTTGACTTTCATCTGTACATGAATAATTAATAAAAACAGATAAAATAACGAAGAAAATAGATACATGTTTCATAATAATAAAATTTAAAAGGTTTTACTCTATAGAAATACATTATATCTCAATATATTAAATATGTAACACCAATCATTTTTCACAATTATATCTCTATCATCAACACTTACGAGAATTAACATATTCAATACATGAACTTCATTATTAGCTTTATCCTTATACGTTTTCAAGACTAATTAAAAACTATAAGAAGATAACATCATAATCAAATAATAGTTACCTGACAAATATACAATTTTGCCCAATAGCGACAAACTTTATCTCTCTATTTTTTCAATCATTCCTTATAAAAAATCGGATATAAATCTTTAAAAAGATACTTTTTTAAGTTCCCAGTCTCACAGCCAGTGAGTTGAGATTTTGTGCACTGTTACGGCTAAATCTATCGACCAAAGATATTGCGCAGTTCACCAATCTTACTATTCGTGGGGTAGAAACAGCCCGCTATCGAATAAGAAAGAAACTTGCCATTCCCGGAAATATTAATCTTGTTGATTTTCTAATTGACTTTACATAGGAAGATTTACTGAATATTCCTTCTAATTTCACACCCCTATTCTGTTGGGATTTTCTAAAGAAACTTTATCTTTGTAATGTCAACAATTAAAAGAATATGGTTCGTTTTAATCTTGTTATCACCTTACTACTAATGATAAGCATGGCTGTCAAAGCCGAACTGACCAACCGGATGTTCGATGTCAGGCATGTAGGCTATGCAGAAGGCCTTAGTAGTCAACGTGTTTTTTCGATTGTCGAGGATGGAGACGGTGCTATGTGGATTGCTACAAAAACCGGAATAGACAGATACAACGGTCATACGGTAAAGAACTATGATTTGCCGGGCAGTTTCTATTATGGCGATCTTGCCGGACGCAGACTTTACTTATTGTACGACGCACAACAAGGACTGTTTGCCTACGACCACACCGGACGAATCTACCGATATTCCACCATCCTGGATCATTTTGAACAAGTCCTCCACCTGGGACAATTGATTCAGGAAGAAGTCATCTTGAACAAACTCTGTTTGGATAGTGACGGAACCTGGTGGATGGGGGCGGATAAAGGACTATACAAGCAAGAAGCGGACCATCGTATAGTTGCCGTGCTGAAAGGACAATATGTCAACGACATCGCATTTGCCGGCGAGTCGCTTTTTGTGGGCACTTCTAACGGAGTCTGGCAACTGTCACACGCCCTGCCGGGTAAGAAACGCCAGCTGCTGGAGGGGTGGAATGTACAAACATTGTTCTGCGACAAACCGAAAAAAGAACTCTGGATAGGCACATTTGGCAGCGGTTTGTCTGTGATGAACCTCGACACTTCCAAAGTGCTTGCGCTGGAGGGACAAGGGAGCACGTTCCTTCATCCGATACGGGCAATTACAGACTATGATGTACATACCATACTCATAGGCGTGGACGGTGGCGGTGTGTATGCGATAGACAAGGACACCAAGAAAGCCCGTTTACTGATGAATACCAAAGATGACACAGATACTTACCTGCGCGGAAACGGCGTATATGCCGTAACCAGAGACGACCAGGGCAACATCTGGATAGGTAGTTATACGGGAGGTGTATCCGTGGCTATCCTGCTGAAACATCCCATTTCGATATTAGCACACGAAAAGGGAAATACCCATTCTCTCATCAGCAACAACGTGAATGATATCGAAGAAAATCCGGATGGCAACCAATGGTTCGCTACTGATGATGGAATCAGCATCCGAAACACCCTGTCAGGCACTTGGAAACACGTGCTGAAAGAAATCGTAACCATTTCTCTTTGCACATCCGGAAATGGGAACGTATGGGTAGGAACGTACGGAGACGGAGTGTATCTACTGGATAACAACGGACGCGTGTTACGCCATCTCACCAAGCAACAAGGGCAATTGACCACCAATTATATTTTCTCCGTCAGACAAGACATGGAGGGAGACTTATGGATAGGAGGTCTGGACGGATGCCTGATCATGTTTGAAAAAGAAAAAGGCAGCAGACGGTCTTTCGACGTGAATTGGGTACAGTCCATTGAACCTATCGACCGAAACCGGGTAGCGGTGGCTACGGTCAACGGTTTTTTCCTGGTGGACAAACATACAGGGAATATACAGCACTATGCCAATTCCCAGGAATTTCACAATCAGAATGTCAGTGCTTATATCATCTCTATGCTGTTCAATGACGACGGAACCGTGTGGCTGGGAACCGAAGGGGGAGGATTGAATCTATATGATATGAAAAACCGGACGGTAAAGACTTTCACTGTTCAAGAGGGATTGCCGTCCAACGATATATATAGTTTGCAGCGAGACGACAAGAAACGCTTGTGGGTCAGCACCGGAAAAGGAATTGCCTTGATAGACAGCCTGCGCGTGTCGAACCTCAACTATGCGGGCAATATAGACAAGGAATATAACAAATCCTCATTTGCCCGGTTGATGAACGGCGAGTTTGTGTATGGCAGCACGGATGGCGCTGTCTTTATCATGCCACTCGACATTTCAACCGTAGACTACTGGACGCTCCTGCGTTTCACAGGACTGACAGTTGATTATCAAAACGTCCAGGAAGAAGAATCGTTGAAACCTGCCATTCATGATATGCTTGCCGACCGTGCAGTACGGCTCGGCTATAAATACAACTCGTTTACTGTTTCTTTTGAATCTATCAACTATCGTTTCCAGCGCGATATTGTCTATCAGCATATTTTAGAAGGGTATGACAATGACTGGAGCAAACCGTCTGCCGAGGGGAAGGCATCCTACACCAAGGTATCGCCGGGCACTTATCTTTTTAAGGTGCGCAGCCTGCGGCGCAGCGACGGAAAGACTATCTCCGAAAGCACCTTAGAAGTGAAAGTGAGCCAGCCATGGTGGAACTCATGGTGGGCTTGGACTATTTACCTGTTTATAATAGGCTTCGTTTTCTATTTCATCCTGCGCTATAAAAGCAACCAGCTCCAAAAGAAATACGACGAAGACAAAATACGTTTCTTCATCGACACGGCGCACGACATTCGCACGCCGGTGACGCTTATCATGGCACCTCTAGAGGATTTGAACCGGGAAAAGGATCTCTCGGACAAAGCCCGTTATTACCTGAATCTGGCCCATGAAAGTACCCGGAAACTCCATTCGCTCATCACACAGTTGCTCGAATTTGAAAAGGTAGACGCCCACAAGCCATCCTCTTCATCGGTTCCGCTTTGTCTGAATGAAGTTTTGCTGAAAGAAGTCTCCGTCTTCCGGTCTTTTTGCGAGAAGAAGCAGTTGACACTGAATCTGACCCAACCCGACGAATCCGTTTTCGTTTCAGCCGACAAACACCTGATAGAGATGTTACTCGACAATCTTCTTTCCAATGCCTGCAAATACACCATGCCCCAGGGAGAAATCAGTCTGGATTTGAAAGCCACGAAACGCAAAGCCATCCTTTCGTTGAAAGATAACGGAATAGGCATACCGAAGAAAGCGAAAAAGCACATCTTCTCCGATATTTACAGAGCCGAAAATGCCCGGCAGTCACAGGAAGAAGGAACCGGATTCGGACTGTTGCAGGTGCAGCGCATTGTAAAGATGCTGCATGGAAAAATCACTTTCTGTTCCGAGGAGGGCAAGGGAACTACTTTCATCGTAACATTGCCGCGAACCACCACCGTAACCGAACCCGTGTCGCACGAATCATCCCTCGAACACCTTGCCGGCACATCGGATAATAACAGCCACGAAACGGATAAAATAAAAGATCCGGACGACCGGAATACATTGCTCATTGTAGAAGACCACGAAACTCTCCGTCACTACCTCCGCCAGACCTTTGAACACCTCTATCGGGTGATTGATGTTGCCGACGGACACGAAGCTATCGCCTGTCTTGCCAATGAATATCCGGACATCATCCTCTCCGACGTCATGATGCCCGGCATACGGGGTGACGAGCTTTGCAGAATGGTCAAGGAAAATCCTGACACATCAGGTATTCCCGTCGTTCTGCTGACGGCAAAGGCTAACCACGAAGCAATAGTGGAAGGATTGAAGAAAGGCGCGGATGATTATATCCCCAAACCATTCAGTACAGAGATACTGAAATTGAAAGTACAAGGATTGATTGACAATCGAAACAGGCAACGGCAGTTTTTCATGCGGCAAGCCATCGCTCAAGTAGAGGCGGGCGGCAAACGTGACGACAATGAAAGCAATGAAAACAATGAAAGTATCGACAACAAAAACGTAACGACAGCAAGCGAAACAATGGCCGAGGGCGACCGACGGTTTATCATGCAAGCTACCCGGTTTGTTCTTGAACATTTGGATGAACCCGATTTCAACATCAATCTCTTATGCCATGAAATGGCAATGAGCCGGACACTATTCTACAGTCGCCTTAAATCACTGACGGGAAAAGGGCCGCAAGAGTTTATCCGTATCATCCGGCTACAAAAAGCTGCCGAACTGCTGAAAGAAGGTAAAAGCGTAACCGATGTCGCCGCCGAAACCGGATTTGTCAACACGAAGTATTTCAGTTCATTGTTCAAGAAACAATTCGGGATGCAGCCAAGTAAATATAGTGGGAAGTAGACAAGCATTCATGTTCGGTTTTGAATTAAAATTAGCTCGTTTCCGGTACAGTAATGAACTGTTTCAGCCTATTCTGACAAGGGTATATTCTCACTGCAATGAGAAAAAGTTCTCATTATAATGAGTATTTCTTCTCATACCTATGAGTATTTTTTCTCATAGTGATAAGTATACTTGAGAATGTTTACGGAAGTTTTTTTGAATTATAATTGTATGAGTTTACCTCATTCTTGTATAGCAACAATCTTCGAAAAAGAATGGGTAAGATAACGTCAGTTCGATAAAAATCAGCAGATTTGTCAGCAATCAAACCTAATATGTCAGCAATCTGACCATCGTTTCAGCCTGATATTAGCATCTTTGCACCAAGCTTTACAAGCATAAAGCACATATTATGTTTAACCTTTAAAATGCTAAAACGATGAAAAAAGTAGCACTATTCCTATTTTTATCCGTCTGCTTCGCGCAACAGTCCTGCTCGTCGGATGCTGTTGAAACGGAACCGGAGGAAATTCCACAAAACATTCTTTTTAAAGACGATTTCAACTTTTTCGACGAAAAAGTATGGACGAAAGAGACTCATGAACCCGGTTGGACCAATCAAGAACTACAGGCATACGATGCCGCCCATGTATCGATAGGAAAAGACGGGGATAAATCGGTTCTGATTCTTACCGCCGAACGCAAAGGGAATAAAATCTACTCCGGCAGGATCAATTCAAAAGGGAAAAAGAGTTTCAAATATCGCAAGATAGAAGCAAGTATCAAGCTTCCCAAGACTAACGGCGGACTGTGGCCTGCTTTCTGGATGATGGGAGACAACGACAAAGAATGGCCGGCATGCGGGGAGATCGACATTATGGAAATGGGAGAACAGAGCGGAATGGCTGCGGGCGATTCGGAAAAACAAGTGAATACCGCCATTCACTATGGCCCTAGCGCAGCGGCTCACGAACAGCAATACTACAAAGCCAATGTTGCCAACAGCCTGCAAGACGGCAATTATCACACCTACTCTCTGGATTGGGATGAAAACAACCTGACAATATCCATCGACAACGTCAAGTTTCATACGTTCGACATTAGCTCGAACACATACTTCCACGACAACTTCTACATCCTGTTCAACCTCGCCGTGGGAGGTGCGTTTACAGGAATTACCGACATTAATAAACTGACGGGCCTGAAAGACGGTCAGAAAGTGAATATGTACATCGACTGGGTGAAAATATTATAGGAATCTTAAATATACATGCTATGAATATGGAAAAATGTAAGTATCTACTGTTTTGCGGAACACTCGCCCTTTGGATGGCGGGAAGTTTCCAGCAAGTGTATGCAGCAACGGAACCAAGTTCCCAGGCTATTCAACAACAAAGCAACAAGGTAACCGGAAAAGTGAGCGATGCCACAGGTCCCATCATTGGGGCTTCCGTAGTGGAGAAAGGAACTGCCAACGGAACGATTACCGATCTGGATGGAAATTTCAGTTTGAATGTAAAAGCGGGAGCTACGCTCGTTGTCAGCTACGTGGGTTATAAATCCGAAGAAGTAAAAGCGGGAAGAGGTCCTTTGAACATCACCTTGAAAGAGGATGCCAAAGCATTGGATGAAGTGGTAGTTACCGCCCTTGGCATCAAGAGAGAGCGCAAAGCGTTGGGCTATGGCATTGATGAAGTGAAAGGTGAAGCCTTGACCAAAGCGAAAGAAACGAATCTTATCAACTCCATGGCAGGACGTGTGCCGGGCTTGGTAGTCAGCCAGACCGCCGGTGGTCCTTCCGGTTCTACGCGCGTTATTCTGCGAGGCAGTACCGAAATGACCGGCAATAACCAGCCTCTTTATGTAGTGGACGGTGTACCTTTGGACAACACTAATTTCGGCAGTGCCGGCACAAACGGAGGCTTCGACTTGGGCGACGGTATTTCGAGCATCAATGCCGATGACGTAGAAAACATGTCGGTATTGAAAGGCCCTGCGGCATCCGCACTTTATGGTAGCCGTGCCAGCCACGGTGTTATCTTGATTACAACCAAGCGAGCCAACAAGGATAAAATCAGCGTGGAATATAACGGAACACTGACTTTCGATACCCAACTTGCCAAATGGGACGAAGTTCAACAGATATACGGTATGGGAAGCAATGGTACTTATAGCTATGATGCCATATCCAACACAAACAAAAGTTGGGGCCCCAAAGCGGACGGTTCAAACATGCTGAAGTATTTCGACGGCGTGGAACGCCCTTTCCTCATTGTCCCCGACAATACGTCCAACTTCTTCCGCACGGGTATCACCGCCACCAACTCCGCCATCATAGGTGTGAACAGCGGAAAAACCGGAATTCGCTTTACCTATACGGATATGCGCAATAAAGACATTGTTCCCCAGACACACATGAGCCGTGACATTTTCAACCTGCGCGCCAATACGTCTGCAGGAAAGGTAGACTTGGATTTCAGCGTCAACTATACACGGGAAGACGTGAAGAACCGTCCGGCTCTGGGCGACAGCAAGTCCAATATCGGTAAAAACCTGATGACCCTTGCCACCACCTACGACCAGGAATGGTTGCAAACCTATCAGACTGCCGACGGCGAATATTCCAACTGGAACGGTATGGATCCCTACAACGTGAATCCGTATTGGGATATCTATAAGAACTTCAATAAATCCAAAAAAGATTTGTTCCGCATGAACGGCAAGGCCGTATGGAACATCGACCCACATCTGAAACTTCAAGCAACATTGGGCGCCGAACTCAACTGGTTCACGTTCGATGATTACAAAGCACCTACCACTCCCGGATTCGAAGCCGGAAGACTTCAAAACAGTGCTTTCCGCAACCGCATGTACAACTTTGAAGTGTTGGCTCTCTACAACAACCATTGGGGTGATTTCGATTTCAACGCTACGTTAGGCGGCAATGTATATAAGGTGAACAACCAGACCACCGTTACCACCGCTCAAGACATGAAGATACGCGATGTCCCTTCATTGACGAGTTTCAACGAGATCAGTGTAGTGCCCGGCAGTTACCGCAAGCAGATTAATTCGGTTTACGGAGCAGTGAACGTGGGCTGGAAACACATGCTTTACCTCGATGCTACGTTGCGTGGCGACCAATCGTCTACCCTTCCCACTGGCAACAACATGTATATGTATCCTTCTTTCTCCGGTAGCTTTGTATTCTCCGAGCTGACAAAACTGGGCGACCTCCTGCCTTACGGAAAGGTGCGTATGTCATGGGCGCAAGTAGGTAGCGATACCGATCCTTATCAATTGGGACTCGTCTATACGAAATCCAAATATGCTTATCCCGGATATACCATCGGATATATCGATAACGGAACCATCCCCAACAAAGACTTGAAACCAACCAAAACAAACTCCGTGGAAATGGGATTGGAATTGAAATTTCTGAAGAACCGTATCGGACTGGATTTCACCTACTATTCTCAAATCAGTAAAAACCAGATTATGGGAATGGCAAGTTCCTGGACAACCGGTTATAACTATCGCTTGATTAATGCCGGCAAGATAGAAAATAAAGGTATTGAGATTGCCCTTAGCACACGACCGATTCAAACACGCGATTTTTCCTGGGACATTAATCTGAACTTCTCCAAAAACAGCAACAAGGTAAAAGAACTGGATGGCGAATCGGATATGTTTGAACTGGAAAAAGCATCTTGGCTCGACGTTCAGGTAGCCGCTAAGGTAGGCGAGAACTTTGGTTCTATTGTAGGCCCGGACTTCCAACGGAACGAAAAGGGAGATATTCTGATTGACCCGCAAACCGGTCTGCCGCAATATGACAAGAGCAACCACGTATTAGGTAATGCCTCTTGGGACTGGACAGGTGGATTACTCACCAATTTTACCTACAAGAATCTTTCGCTGGTAGCGGTATTCGATGTGAAAGTAGGCGCCGACCTCTATTCTATGTCTGCCCGTGCTGCTTACGAATCGGGTAAAAGTCCGGAAACACTGGCAGGACGCGACGCCTGGTATCGCTCGGAAGAAGAAAGATTGGCAGCCGGCATTGCAAAAGGAGCCGATAACTGGAAGCCGACAGGCGGATTCGTTGCTCCAGGTGTCATCGACAACGGTGATGGAACGTATCGCCCCAACGACATCTACATCAATCCGGAAGACTACTGGATGAGCGTTTGCCGTAATGCACCTTCTATGTTTATTTACGACAACTCATACGTAAAATGCCGTGAGCTGACGTTGAGTTATAATGTACCCAAATCCTGGCTGAAGAATGTAGTAAGCGGACTGACCGTTTCGTTCGTTGCCCGCAATCCGTTCATCGTATGGAAGAATATCCCGAATATCGACCCGGATTCCAACTACAACAATACCACCGGTATGGGACTTGAATACGGTTCGTTGCCTTCACGCAGAAGCTATGGTTTTAATGTAAATGTGAAATTCTAAAAAGATATATCATGAGACAATCTAAATACATCACAATCATCACGATGGCATGTGCCCTGTTTTTCGCTTCTTGCAGCGATGAATACATGGAAAACATGAATACCGACCCTTCCAAGGCCGCTACCATCGACCCGAATGCGCAGCTCACCACTGCCCAACTGCAAACGTACGGAGACCTTAGTATGATGGAAATCTACCGTAACTACCATTATGCATTCACCCAACAACTGATGGGATGTTGGAACACCACCAACTACGGCGGACGCCATACGCTAGATAATAATGAAATGAGCCGTATCTGGACATCGTTCTACACTCAATCCCTGAAGAATATCATTGATGCTCAATATCGCACAGCCGAAGATGCAGAGAAAGTGAACATCAACTCTGTGCTCCGCATTTATCGGGTTTATCTTATGTCTATCATCACCGACACTTACGGAGACGCTCCTTTCAGTGAAGCCGGCCTGGGATTCCTCGAAGGAAAGTTCAATCCGAAGTATGACAAACAGGAAGATATTTACAACACGTTCTTTCTGGAGCTGGAAGATGCCGTCAATAAAATCGATCCGACCAAAGATAAAGTGACAGGTGACCTCATCTATGCCGGTGATGTAACTAAATGGCAACAACTGGCAAACTCGCTTCGCCTACGTTTTGCCATGCGAATCTCCAATGTCAATCCTACAAAAGCACAAACGGAATTTGAAAATGCTTTGGTTGCCAATGGGGGTGTGATAACGGACGCCTCAAGCGATGCGCTCATCAAATACATGACAATCGCATTTAGTTTCGGACAAGAAGCTTACTCTGATTATCGCGGAAATTCATTGTCACAGTTATTGTTCGGCAACGACCCCGCTAATAATCCAAGCTACCTCTGCTCCACTTTCTTTAATCAGCTACGCCAATCCGGTGACCCTCGTACATTCAAAATTTCCCGTTGTTATTATGACGGGCTGATGAGTGCCACCAGTCCCGACAATCGTGTCGACATCACCCAGGAGATGATTGAAAAAGGGATTGATTTCAGTCCGCGCGACCCAGGTGCCTACTCGTGGGAGCCATGGCCTACAGGATACGACAGCGATATTTGTAAGGAATTAGCCGTTAACAATCCTTCCGTTACGGTAACTATGGCTCGTGAAGTGGAACCCAAACTTGCCAATAATTTCCTAAAAAGCGACAATCCGGGCGTAGTGATGACCTCTGCAGAAGTGAAATTCCTGATGGCGGAAGCTACCGTGAAAAAATGGAATGTCGGCAGTGTGTCGGCAGAAGATCTTTACAAGCAAGGAGTGCGTGCAGCTATGGATTTCCTGACAGACAACTACGGTTGCACGGCTACTACTGATGCAGAGTTTGATGCATTCATTCAAGGTAGAGGGACGTTCGGACATACGGACAATCAGAAACTTGAAGCTATCAATACACAGGCCTGGATTCTTCACTTTACCAATCCTGCCGAATGTTGGGCAAACGTGCGTCGTTCCGGTTATCCGAAGTTGAAATCACCGGCAGAATATGGGTTCGGACAATATCTCACCGGTGGAACGGAAATTCCGGTACGTCTCTGCTATCCTGTATTGGAATCTTCCTATAATAAAAAGAGCTACAACGAAGCCATCGAGCGCATGGGAGGAACAGACAATTGGCACAGCCTTCTGTGGTGGGATACTGAAAACTAACTATTAAACAATCATCCATTATGAAAAAGATATATATTGCACTATTTGCCCTACTCGCTGTAGGCTCCACATTTACTGCATGCACCGAGGAAGAACCGTTCGCTACGGTGACAGAAAATGATGATCCGCATATCCTTGCCCCAGTATTCCCTGACAGGACGAACGGCCAATTGGCTACATTCGCCAACATCAGCCGGGATGCGAACTTATCCATCGCGCTGACCGTGACTCCGAAAGATTACACCACAGTAACCTGGTTCATTGATGGACAGGAAGTAGAATCGGGTACCGACTCCGACAAAGAAATCAACCGTAGTCTGAAAGCCGGTACGTATAATTTGAAAATAGAAGTGGAAACTGTGAAAGGGAAGAAGACTTCCCGTGAAGGATTGGTGGTGGTCAATCCATTGGCTGATGACCCTCAATCTAAAGAAGTAGCTTTTGAGAGAATTGTATCTCCCGGTAAGACTGCCCGTTTATATGGCAGTAATTTACAGAACGTAACAGCCATCCTCTTGGGAGGAAACACGATCACCGATCCTACTTATGTTGAATCGGCAGACGAGAATTATCTGGAATACATCGTTCCGACAGGCGTAAGCGAAGGCGATTACCGTATCGTTCTGCAAGATGCCGCCGGCAATGAATATGGAGCCGACATGGTGAAAGTGACCAATGCTTCCCTTGTCATTTCGGGGGCTAACCGGGCTACTGCCAACGTGGACTGGACCATTTCCGGTATCAATCTTGAAAACATCGCTTCTCTAACTATCGGCGGACAGACAGTGTCTCAATTCAGCAATCAATCTTCTACGGAAGTTACGCTGACTTGTCCGGATTTGTCTGATGGAAGCTATACGCTGACAGGCAAAACCCGTAGCGGAGAGGCTGTGCAGTTCTTGAACGACAATGCTACGACTACCGAACAGACTGTGACCGTATCTACCGAAATAACGCTTTGGTCAGGACACCATTACGTTTCGTGGGATAAGCCGGACGGTGACCCCAACAAGAGTTTCGGTCTGATTCCAAAAGATGTGTTTGCCGGTATCACAGCCGGATCAACACTGAAAGTAGTCTACTCCATAGAACCAACTGCCGAATATCATCAGATGCAACTTGCCACAGGTTGGTGGACTGGCCTGGCAGATAAGATAGAATTTACGGAAAACGGTGAATACACACTGGTACTGACACAAGAGATACTGAATAAGATTCAAACTGAAGACGGATTCTTATGTACGGGTCATGGCTATTATGTAGACCTGGTAACCGTGAAATAATGTTCCTAAGTAAGTTTAAAAATCATTCATACCATAAGTATCTGTCATTCTTCGGGTTAAAGCCCTCTGAATGACAGATTACATAAACGATGCTACTTAAAAACAAATCATAATGAAACTAAGAAATATTATATTAATGACCGCATCTATCGCAATGACTGCCTGTTCCAAACAGGCAGTTCCCACTGCCATTCCTGAAGACGCTAAAATAGAACAACAAGTGGAAGAGCTTCTATCAAAGATGGACCTCGATGCCAAGATTGGACAGATGACCGAGCTTGCCATTGATGTATTAGGAGAGACGATAAATGGTGAATTTCAATTGGACGAGGCAAAACTCCACAAAGCGATTGCTGAATACAAGGTAGGTTCGTTTCTAAATGCTCCCGGCCCGGTAGCACAAAGCCCTGAAAAGTGGAACGAGATTATCAGTCGAATACAAGAACTGTCGATGACGGAGATTGGTATTCCATGTATCTACGGACTGGATCAGAATCATGGTACTACCTATACATTGGGCGGAACGCTCTTTCCTCAAAATATCAATATGGGTGCTGCCTTCAATCCGGATTTGACCTACGAAGCAGCACGTGTAACGGCTTATGAAACAAGGGCTAGCAATTGTCCCTGGACATACTCCCCCACCGTCGATATGGCACGTGATCCCCGTTGGCCGCGTGTATGGGAGAATTATGGAGAAGACTGTTTAGTCAATGCCATTATGGGCAGCACTGCCGTCCGAGGCTTCCAAGGAGATGATCCTAACCATATTCCCGCCGACCGAATCGCCACCTCCGTGAAACATTACATGGGATACAGCATGCCACGTACCGGTAAAGACCGCACACCGGCTTATATATCGGTTTCCGAACTGCGTGAGAAATGTTTTGCACCGTTCAAGGCTTGTGTGGAAGCTGGTGCACTGACTATAATGGTCAACAGTGGTTCCATCAACGGAAAGCCTGTGCACGCCGACCGCGAACTCCTTACACAATGGCTGAAAGAAGACTTGGGATGGGACGGAATGTTAATCACCGACTGGGCGGACATCAACAATCTTTATACCCGCGAACATGTGGCGGCAAACAAAAAAGAAGCCATCGAAATGGCAATCAATGCAGGTATAGACATGGCTATGGAACCGTATGATCTCAATTATTGTACACTACTAAAAGAGTTAGTGCAAGAGAAGAAAGTGCCCATGAGCCGTATTGACGATGCCGTCCGCAGGGTGCTTAGACTTAAATTCCGTCTGGGTCTGTTCGATCATCCGAACACTTTATTGAAAGATTATCCTCTCTTCGGCAGCAAGGAGCATGCACTTATCGCACTTCATGCAGCTGAAGAATCGGAAGTATTGTTAAAAAATAAAGATAATATTCTTCCGCTTCCTCAAGGGAAAAAGCTACTGGTAACCGGTCCGAACGCCAACTCTATGCGTTGCTTGAACGGCGGTTGGAGCTATTCGTGGCAAGGACATCTGACCGATAGATTTGCCGACAAATATAACACCATTTACGAAGCAATCTGTAACAAATTCGGAGCCGATCATGTCCGTCTGGAACAGGGCGTAACCTACAAACCCGAAGGTGCTTACATGGAAGAAAATGAACCGGAGATTGAGAAAGCTGTGGCCGCCGCCCGCAACGTGGATATCATTATCGCCTGCATCGGTGAAAATTCATATTGCGAAACACCCGGTAATCTTTCCGAGCTTACCATCTCTGCCAACCAAAGCAAACTGGTAAAGGCACTTGCCGCTACAGGAAAACCGATCATCCTGATACTCAATGAGGGTCGTCCCCGCATTATCAACGAGTTGGAGCCATTGGCTGATGCTGTTATTGACATTCTATTACCCGGAAACTATGGTGGCGATGCATTAGCGAACATTCTGGCAGGAGACGTGAACCCCAGTGCCAAGATGCCTTACACATATCCGCGACACGAAGCAGCACTGACTACCTACGATTATCGGGTGAGTGAAGAGATGGACAAAATGGAAGGAGCTTATGACTACAATGCGGTAGTCTCCGTTCAATGGCCTTTCGGATACGGATTGAGCTACACCACTTTCGAATACAGCAACTTCCAAACGAACAAATCTTCGTTTACCACAGGAGATGATTTGCACTTTTCCATAGATGTAACTAATACTGGTAAATATGCCGGAAAAGAAGTTGTCATGCTATTCAGCAGTGATCTTGTGGCTTCGCTTACTCCCGAAAACCGTCGGTTACGAGCCTTCAAAAAGGTGGAACTACAACCGGGCGAAACCCAAACTGTCACTCTATCCATCAAAGGCAGTGACTTGGCTTTTGTCAATTCTGACGGGCAATGGGTACTGGAACAAGGGGATTTCCGTATGCAATGCGGAAATCAAGTATTGACTATTACTTATAAGTAGGCATTTATAAGTAAATGCACATTATTAATGTATACACTCCCGACAATAACTCTATGAGACACTGCGTTACTTTGTGGTAAACTCAAATTATCATCTAACCAGTTGAACAGCCTCAAACGGCTGTTCAACCAAATTTAAACAACCGCTCCTCTTGATCCAAACGACCGTATGTCTACAATGAAAAAACAATCGTTTGAGCCCAAAGGAGCGGTTGTTTTTATCTGAAGGAAAGCGGCATTATTACAAAGGATATTCCTCAAAAGCATACAAAATGGTAGATAAATAACGTTCGCCTGTATCGGGTAATAATGCAACAATCATTTTCCCTGCATTTTCCGGTCGCTTCGCCAGTTCCGTAGCAGCATATACGGCTGCTCCTGAAGATATGCCTACCAACAAACCTTCCTGTTTGGCTAATTCACGACTCGTACGAATGGCATCGTCATTCTGCACCTGAATAATCTCATCTACGATAGAAGCCTTGTACGTTTTAGGAACAAACCCTGCACCAATTCCCTGAATCTTATGCGGCCCTGGTTTTCCTCCCGAGAGTACCGGAGAATCAGAAGGTTCTACTGCCACGATCTTTATACTCGGATCACGCATCTTCAGCGCTTCCCCTACACCGCTAACTGTCCCGCCAGTACCTACTCCGGCCACAAAGATATCGACTTTCCCCTCGGTATCTCTCCATATTTCCAGACCGGTAGTCCGTAAATGCATGGCAGGGTTAGCAGGATTCTCAAATTGTTGTAAGATGACAGCTCCCGGAGTGACCGCTTTCAGTTCTTCAGCTTTGGCAATGGCTCCTTTCATACCATCTGCACCAGGAGTCAATACTAATTCCGCACCTAAAGCTTTCAGAAGATTACGCCGTTCGATGCTCATGGTATCGGGCATCGTCAGAATCAGTTTATAGCCTTTAGCTGCCGAAACAAAAGCCAATCCCACACCGGTATTCCCACTGGTCGGTTCAATGATAGTTGCTCCGGGATGCAAAATTCCTTTCGTTTCTGCATCCTCAATCATAGCCAATGCTATGCGGTCCTTCACGCTTCCTGCGGGATTGAAAGATTCAATCTTTACAATCAGACGAGCTTTCAGGTCGTTACTTGTATTATAGTTACTAAGTTCCAATAACGGAGTATTACCTACCAAATCCGTCAATTTTCTTGCTATCTTTTCCATATATCTGTTTTAAATTTCTCTTGTTTTAATATATGACAAAGATAGTGCGGATTCTGTTCAGGGTAAATACCATATATATGGTAAATTCATACCACATATATCTGACTTCTTGCCAGAAGAAGTTACGAAAAGAGTGTAATTTATTGGAAATGAGCATTGGGTAAT
>NZ_QTMW01000043.1:0-50236 GCF_003604005.1 Bacteroides sp. OF03-11BH
GAAACCTACCATAGAAATATGATAAGGCGCTGGGTGCTTAGCCTACAGATAATGAATAAAAATATTATTTCAGTAAAAGACCTCTATATTGGAGGCAAAATGATTGCTTTTATTAAAGGCAATCGTAGTGTTAATTCAAAGAACATTTCAAGAAAGAAAAAGTCCTTTGAGAAATTTGGAATGAATCTTGTCCCTTTAATGTATGTAGACGGACAAAAAGCGGTAAATGACGGCTGTACTTTGGTGCATCCTATTACGAAAGAGGATATACCGGATGAAGAAGCAAGTAAGTATGTTGCCATTGTTGAGGGACAACATAGATATACGGCAGCCGAAGAAACAGGTTTAGATGAAGAAAAGCTGTTCTTGTATGAATGTTACAGCAATGAGAACACTAAAGAGATTCTCTCTGAAACAAACACAATTACTGACCCGTGGAGTGGTGCAGATTATGCTAATGGCGCGGCACTATTTAATCCCCAAAATGAGTTGGCAAAATTTACAAAAGAACTTGCCGATTTAGGTTATCCAACCACTACGATAGGTTATATTGCTTGTTTTGCTCCTGGTAAGTTGGGAAAGACAGCATACTGTAATTTGATTGCAGGTAAAGAAATAAAAACAGATTATAATCTGGAGCGTGCTAAATACTTTTTGGATGCAGCACGAACTAAATTTGACAATTCCTTTATCGCTAAAAGATACTTGATTACTGTAGTTGCCGACCTGTCTACAGAACATGGGTATAAACTTGTTTGTGACGCTTTAAAACAAATGCCAGATGCTATAGTAAAAAGAGTCCTAGAAGCTAAAAGTGAAGAGAAACAAAGTATATTGAAAATGACCTTAGAAAGTCTACTCAATAAATAATTAGAATATAGCCAGTTGTCAGTGATGATAGCTGGCTTTTTTATCTCTATTACAAGTGATGCCAAGAAATTATAATAGTGAATTACCTAGTCACTGTTGTGTTGGAAAAATGTCGTATAGAATATTCTGATAGGATAAATGTTTTATTTTAATTGCTTTCTTTTCTTAAATAATTGGTTGTTATGGCTAGAAGATGTATTTTTGTAGTGGTTGAAATGAGATGTTGTCACAGAATTTAATAACCGATTATGTAATTGCTTGATAATCAATATAGGTAATAAAGATAGCTTGTTTTTATTACTTTTGCCGTATTAACAAGCGAAATATTTCCAAAAAGATGCGCAAAGTATACTACATCTATAATCCACAGACCCAGACTTATGATCGAATTTACCCTACCGTACGGCAGCGTGCGCTTAGTATCCTGCGTCGGCTTTTCTATGGAATGGGGTTGGGAGCAGGTTGCTTTATTGTATTGCTTTTGATTTTTGGTTCTCCGTCGGAGAAGGAATTAAGAATTGAAAACAGCCGTCTTTTGGCGCAGTACAATGTGCTTTCCCGGCGTTTGGACGACGCTATGGGGGTGCTTCAGGATATTCAGCAACGTGACGATAATCTGTATCGAGTGATTTTACAGGCAGATCCTGTTTCTCCGGCTATTCGTCAGGCAGGTTATGGCGGGACGAACCGTTACGAAGAACTGATGGATTTGGCGAATGCCAAGCTGGTGGTGAACACGACTCAAAAATTGGACGTGCTTTCCAAAAGGCTTTATATCCAGTCGAAATCTTTCGATGATGTGATTGATATGTGTAAGAACCATGATGAGATGCTGAAATGTATTCCGGCCATACAGCCTATTTCGAATAAGGATCTTCGTCAGACAGCATCCGGTTATGGTACACGTATCGATCCTATTTATGGTACGACAAAGTTCCATGCAGGCATGGACTTCTCTGCTCATCCGGGAACGGATGTATATGCTACCGGAAACGGAACAGTGGTGAAAGTGGGATGGGAAACCGGATATGGTAATACCATTGAGATAGATCATGGCTTCGGGTATCTCACTCGGTATGCTCACTTGCAGGGATTTAATACGAAAGTCGGAAAGAAAGTGGTACGTGGTGAGATTATCGGAAAAGTGGGTAGTACAGGAAAAAGTACCGGTCCGCATCTGCATTATGAAGTGCACGTGAAAGGGCAGGTAGTGAATCCGGTCAATTATTATTTCATGGATTTGAGTGCCGAAGATTATGAAAAGATGATTCAGTTGGCAGCCAATCATGGTAAAGTATTCGATTAAAATCTTAAAACAGGAGTGTTATGCTTAATACAGACAAAGAATTGAAGCTATATTATTCAATAGGGGAGGTTGCCGACATGTTCGGAGTCAATCCGTCATTGCTCCGTTTTTGGGAAAAGGAATTTCCGCAAATCTCTCCTAAGACAGCGGGAAGAGGAATACGTCAGTACCGCAAAGAAGACGTAGAAACGATCGGTCTTATCTATCATTTGGTAAAAGAAAAGGGCATGACACTTCCCGGTGCCCGGCAACGTTTGAAGGATAATAAAGAAGCTACGGTTCGTAATTATGAGATTGTAAATAAGCTGAAAGCGATAAAAGAAGAGCTTTTGGCTATTAAACGCGAATTGGATGGACGGGAATAAATAAATGCTAATCGATCATGGATTCGATAGGCAAGAAACCTCATAACAAAATGAACGGTGAACAATTTGCATGATACTGCAACTTATTCACCGTTCATCGTTTTCTTATTTACCGTTTGAAAGCTATTCTTCTACACGGCTCACCTGTTTGATATTCTGTATTTTCTTCAGATTGTTGCAGATGGTTTTTACATCATCCACATCATGTACCCATAACTGAATTTTTCCTTCAAAGATACCATCTTCGGTTTCGATGGTTAGCTTACGGATATTTACATTGAGCTGCCTGGAGATAACCTGGGTGACTTCATTCAAAAGTCCCATATTGTCTATACCTTTTATATATATATATACCAGGAAAGATAATTCTTTGTGTGTATCCCATTCTGTTGCTAATATACGGTTGCCATAACTGCTCTTCAGTTTGGCGGCAACAGGGCATTGGCGTTTGTGGATAATGATCCGGTCGTTTTCATCCACATATCCCAATACATCATCACCGGGAATAGGATGGCAACATTCGGCCATGATATATTTCTTCTGCAAACTTTCTTCCGTCAGTTTGAGCACCTCTTTCGGGTTGATTTTTTCTTTTTCCTGCGGTTCTTTCTCTTCCTGCTTCTCTTTGCTATTGCCGAAAGAGAAAGTCAGATATTTCTTCCAGTTACTGGTTTGCTTTTCTTTCAGTTCATTCTTGTCCGCTTCTCCCAAAACGATTGCTTTACTGCCAATGGCAGCCAGCAGTTCTTCCTCATTCTTGGCATTATGCAGTTTGCGTAGCTTTTCGATAACAGCTTCTTCCGGACGGACTTCCTCCTTTTTCAGAAACTCACTAAGGATTTCTTCTCCTATCTTCTGGTTTGCTTTACGCTCTTTGCGGAGAATGGCTGCTATCTTGGCGCGGGCACGGGCAGTGGTTGCAAAAACTTCCCATTGCGGTTGTACGCGTTGCGATTTTGAAGTAAGGATTTCAACTTGGTCACCACTTTGCAATTTGTGGCTCAACGGCACTAATTTATGATTGACTTTGGCGCCAATACAATGGCTACCAATATCCGTGTGCAGGGAAAATGCAAAGTCGAGAGCCGTAGAGTTCTGCGGCATAGTCTTCAGTTCGCCTTTAGGAGTGAACACGAATATTTCAGAAGCAAATAAATTTAGCTTAATGGTATCCAGAAAGTCAATGGCATCCGGTTGCGGATCATCTAATATCTCCTTAATCGTTCTTAACCATTTTTCCAATTCACCTTCATCCTCGCTGCCTCCTCCTTCTTTGTATTTCCAGTGGGCTGCGAAACCTTGTTCGGCAACGTCATTCATCCGTTCACTACGAATCTGGACTTCAATCCATTGTCCGTTGTTACCCATCAGAGTGACGTGCAATGCCTGATAACCATTAGCTTTAGGATGGCTAACCCAATCGCGCAAACGGTCCGGGTGGGGTTTGTATATCTTGGAGATAGAAACGTAGATATCGAAACAGTCATTGAGCTCTTCTTCTTCATTACGTGGTTCGAAGATGATTCGAACAGCCAGTAAATCGTATATTTCTTCGAAAGGAACATGTTTGGTCTGCATCTTGTTCCAGATGGAATAGATTGATTTTACACGGGCAAGTATCCGGTATTTCAATCCCATCTTATCCAGTTGGGTACGAATCGGGGCCGTGAAGTCGTTGAAAACCTTGTCACGTTCAGCGGCAGTAGCATTCAACTTCTCCTCTATTTCCGCATATTCTTCGGGATGTTCATATTTGAAGCTTAGATTCTCAAGCTCCGTTTTTATCTTATAAAGCCCCAAGCGGTTGGCAAGTGGAGCATAGATGTAAAGCGTTTCGCCTGCAATCTTATATTGCTTGTTGGGTAACATGGAACCAAGGGTACGCATGTTGTGCAAGCGGTCTGCTATCTTGATAAGAATGACCCGGATGTCGTTCGACATGGTGAGCAGCAACTTCTTGAAGTTCTCTGCCTGTGCCGAAGCGCGGTCACCGAAGATTCCACCGGATATTTTAGTCAGTCCGTCCACAATCTGGGCGATCTTCGGACCAAAGATATTCTCGATGTCTTCCACTGTGTAATCAGTGTCCTCTACCACATCATGCAGCAAGGCTGCACATATAGAAGTGGAACCGAGACCTATTTCATTGCATACAATGCTGGCAACGGCAATCGGGTGCATAATATAAGGTTCGCCCGAACGGCGTTTGATACCTTTATGCGCCTGATTGGCAAAGTTGAAAGCCTTCGTAATGATTTCAACTTTTTTGCGATGCTTAGTATTGAGATAATCATTCAGTAGTTCGTGGAACGCCTGATTAATCATCTCTTCGTCAGCTATTTCTTTGGGGGCCAGATTATCCATAATTGTTATCCTTTCACTTGCTTAGTTCTGCAAAAATAAGCAAATTTCCGAACGATGCAAGCAGGAAGTTATTTATTTGTATATTTTCAATCGTTTTCCTGCTGCAATTTTAGTGCTAGACATTCCATTCCACCTTTGTATATCCTTAATTGTGACACCATACTTTCTGGCAATAGTGGATAAAGTGTCTCCACTTTTTATTGTATAATAGGTCAGATTTCCCTTACCGGCAACTGCTGATGTCGTTTTGCGGGTTGCAGGTGTAATATCCTTTACAGCAACAGTTTTCCGGTTGCGGAACAACTCATCGGCACGATGCGTATAAATCGTATCTTGCTTATCGATAAAAGTACTGATCGCGTCAATAGGCAGTCTTAACGTATAAGGTTTGCTGTCACCCGGAATCATTTGCTTCTTATATTGCGGATTCAGACTCTTGATCTGATCCAGAGGTACATTACAAAGGTCAGCGATTTGTTCGAAGTGCAGATTTTTGTTTACTTGCACTGTGTCAGTACTTGCCGGAATATTAGTTTCCATCGGGCAGATATTGTGATCGCAGTAGTAAGTCATCACATAGTTGGCAGCGATAAAGGCAGGCACATAGCCACGTGTTTCTTTAGGCAGATAATTGTAGATTTTCCAATAATCAGTTTCGCCATTGGCACGGCGGATTGCCTTATTGATTGTACCGGGGCCACAGTTATAAGCAGCAATTACCAGGTTCCAGTCTCCATAGATATCATACATTTCTTTGAGGTAACGTGCGGCAGCCCAAGTCGCTTTAATCGGGTCACGGCGTTCATCTACCAGGCTGTTTGATTCCAAACCATAGATCTTACCTGTACCAATCATAAATTGCCACAGACCGGAAGCACCTGCACGTGATACGGCTGATGGGTTCAACGCAGATTCGATAATCGGCAGATATCTTAGTTCCAGTGGAAGTCCGTATGCATCCAGTGCTTCTTCAAAGATCGGCATATAGAAGTTGCAGGCACTTAGCATGAAAGAAACCTGATTGCGCAAGCGTCCTGCATACATATCGATGAATTTGCGGATAATATCATTATAAGGCATTTCCATGATGGCCGGGATGCGTGACAAGCGGTCGATATAGACAGAGTCACTGAATAAAGGATTGATTTCAGCCGTACTGCAATCCTTGCCTAAATCAATATAATTTTTAGCTTTCCAGTCATTCAATAGACTGTCAAGTGGATAAGTCATACTTTTAGGCAGGTCGATGCTTTCTTTGCGTTCAGTTCCATTTTCACGAATCACTACATCTACACTTTGCGCTTTTACCTGCGACGTGGCCACTAGTAAAAGAAAAATAATCGAACAATAGTTAACTAATTTCTTCATGCTTCAATAATAAGATCAATCTAAATTGTGTTTTTTAAAATCGTAATACGCATTGCAGACCAACCGACTTGTTTTTAAAACTGTTGGAGCGGAACTGGTTGTTATTATCAATAACGGCCGGCTCTACTTTCATACTCAAGTCGGGGGTTATATCGAAGTTGGATAACTCCGCATCTACATAAGCGTCGATGATAGAGATCAGGTAAACTCCGATAAATGCAAATATACTAAGGTCCCGATAACGACGGAACATATCTTTTCTTCTTTTTAGTGTGTTTTTTAGCTGCTCCTCATTATAAGTGGAGTTCGGGGGCAACAAATCTTCGTAACTTTTGGTATTCGGATTGCTGTCCATGATGTCCAGATAGGCTTGCGAATAGTCTTTGTACATCTTGCCGTTCCAGCTTAAAGCGTAGGCACAACCTGCAAACCCTCCATATATAATAGGTAGTTTCCAGTATTTACGATTGTAAATCTGTCCTCCACCGGGGAATACGACTGCCAGCCACGTTGCTTTGGTCGGATTCGGGATAAATATTTTCTTGTTAATATCTTGAGCAGGTGGCGGCACAGTGTCGGTCTTTACAACAATGGAGGCAGGTTGCTCTATCTTTTTCAGCTCTTTCTTGTTGGCTGCATCCAAGCTGTCCGCTATCTGTATTTTAGCAGCTGACAAACTGTCGATGGCCGGAAGTTCTTTGGATGGTATGATTTGGATAGAATCCTTCTTCACCGAGTCCTGTATAATCGGATCACGATGCCTTCGTGCACGGGCTTTCGGCGCTTCGCGCTGTATGATTGTTGTATCTTTCCGTGCCGGAGTAACAGTGGATTGTGCATACACATCAATCCCTGCCACCTGTAAAAAACAGAGAAGCAGGGCGCTGACTAGTAACTGATATTTCTTACTTTTTCTTGTCATTTACTTCTTTAGCGTATCGAAGATTTCCATGATACGTTCCAGTTCCTCCTCGTTACCGAAAGGAATACTGATCTTGCCTTTTCCCTTTTCAGAGCAGGTGAGTTGTACCTTGGTGTTGAAAAAGCCGGAGAGTTGTTGCTTCAATAAGTTGAATTCTTCAGGAAGTTTGCCACGTTTGGGTGTTATTTTCCGTGTGCCGCTTTTCACAGCTTCTCCTTCGCTTAATGATTTAACAATTTCTTCTACTTTGCGGACTGAATATCCGTGTTCTTGTATTTCTTCGAATATTTTAACTTGTAGTTTAGGGTCGCCTAATGAAATCAGCGCACGGGCATGTCCCATGTCCAGCTGCTTGTTTTGCAGGGCCATCTGTATTGGAGCCGGCAATTTCAGTAAGCGCAGGTAGTTGGCGATCGTCGTTCGTTTCTTTCCGATACGTTCGCTAAGACGTTCCTGTGTCAGTTCGTACTGATCGAGCAGATGCTGGTAGGCAAGTGCGATTTCTACGGCATTCAGGTCTTCACGCTGGATATTTTCAATCAGCGCCATTTCCATCATGTTTTCGTCGTCGGCAGTGCGTATATAAGCAGGGATTGTTTTCAGTCCTGCTCTTTGTGATGCACGATAACGACGCTCTCCCGCGATGATCTGATACTCATCGTCCGAGAGTTTGCGTAAAGTGATAGGTTGGATGATACCGATTTCCGCAATGGAATCAGCCAGTTCCTGCAATGCTGTTTCGTCAAACTCACGGCGGGGCTGGTTGGGATTGACAGTAATCTTTGCCAGCTCTATTTCATTAATGGAAGAAGACCCTTCGGTTTTCACATCATCCATTGAGAGCAAGGCGTCGAGACCACGTCCTAATGCATTTCTTTTTTGTGTTGCCATATCTTCTTCTTTCTTTTATTTATTTCGGTTGATAATCTCTTTAGCAAGGGCCAGGTGATTTTTGGCGCCGGTAGATTCCGCATCGTAAAGGATGGTCGGGACACCGTAGCTGGGAGCCTCGCTCAATTTCACATTTCGTTGAATAACGGTGTTGAATACCAGTTCCTGGAAATGACGTTTCACTTCATCGTAAATCTGATTAGCCTGACGCAGACGAGAATCATACATTGTCAGTAAGAAACCTTCGATTTCTAAAGCCGGATTCAGTTTCGACTTGATGATTTTGATGGTATTCAACAATTTGCTGATACCTTCAAGAGCAAAATATTCAGCTTGAACGGGGATAATCACGGAGTCGGCTGCCGTTAGGGCGTTGATCGTGATTAGTCCTAATGAAGGAGAACAGTCTATCAGAATATAGTCATATTCTTTCTTCAAAGGCGTGAGTACTTCTTTTAGTATCTTTTCTCGGTTTGGGAGGTTCAGCATTTCAATCTCTGCTCCTACGAGATTGATGTGCGAAGAGATTACTTTCAAAGAATCAATCTCCGTATCAAGGATAGCGTCCTGCACGTTGGCTCTGTCAATAATACATTCATAGATAGTGCATTCCGACTGCTTGATGTCTACTCCCAAACCGGAAGAGGCATTAGCTTGCGGGTCGGCATCTACTACGAGTACCTTTTTTTCCAGTGTAGCAAGTGAAGCTGCGAGATTAATCGTAGTCGTTGTCTTTCCTACACCGCCTTTTTGATTGGCCAAAGCAATAATTTTTCCCATATTCTCTAAATTTATTGGCAGCGAAATAAGTGATAAATCCTTAGAGCGCCTACGAAAAAAGAGAAACTTTGCAATTTCTGTTGATAAGTCGCCTGTTTTGTTAATAACTGTCGGACGAAACAGTTACAAAACTTCAACAGGTTCATCATCTTCTTTTCTCTTTAACGAGCTTGCAAATATACATATTTATATTGGATATCTATTTCTTTTTTTGCTCGCTTGCAGAAGATTAAGATTTGTAAACGGGTAGGAGTGGGGCGGAAAGAGACTTTTCGATCTGATGTAGGGAGGTGTTTGGCGGTACGGCTTCTTTTTGTTACTTTTGTGCGAATATAAAAAAGGAAAGGATTGAAGATATGGAAAATGAAAAGCCGTTGATACTTGTTTCAAATGACGATGGCGTGATGGCTAAAGGGATTAATGAACTGGTGAAGTTTCTTCGCCCTTTGGGAGATATTGTGGTAATGGCACCTGATGCTCCGCGCTCGGGCAGTGGTTGTGCGCTGACGGTGACGCAGCCTGTTCATTACCAGTTAGTAAAGAAAGAAGTAGGTTTAACTGTTTATAAATGTTCGGGAACACCGACCGATTGTATCAAATTGGCACGGAACACAGTGCTCGACCGGACACCGGACTTGGTAGTCGGCGGTATCAATCATGGAGACAACTCTGCCACTAACGTGCATTATTCCGGCACAATGGGAGTGGTATTCGAAGGCTGTTTGAATGGAATCCCTTCTATAGGCTTCTCTTTGTGCAATCATGCACCCGATGCCGATTTTGAAGCTACCGGACCTTATATTCGCAGTATTGCCGCCATGGTACTGGAAAAAGGACTTCCTCCTTTAACCTGTCTGAACGTAAACTTCCCGGATACGACCGATATCAAAGGAATCAAAATCTGTGAACAGGCAAAAGGTCGTTGGACGAACGAATGGGCTGCCTGTCCCCGTCTGAACGATCCGAATTATTTCTGGTTGACCGGTGAATTTACCGATCACGAACTTGAAAATGAGAGGAACGATCATTGGGCTTTGGCAAATGGCTATGTTGCTATCACTCCGACCACGGTTGATGTGACAGCTTATCACTTTATGGATGAACTTAACAAATGGTTTAGTTAACTATCAACTATCATGAAGTATTATCTGATTGTCGGCGAAGCTTCCGGCGACTTGCACGCTTCTCATCTGATGGCTGCCTTAAAGGCAGAAGATCCGCAGGCTGATTTCCGGTTTTTCGGAGGTGATTTGATGGCTGCCGTCGGAGGAACGATGGTGAAGCATTATAAAGAACTGGCATACATGGGTTTTATTCCCGTGTTGCTCCATCTGCGCGCTATCTTTGCAAATATGAAGCGTTGTAAAGGAGATATTGTTTCCTGGCAACCGGATGTTGTTATTCTGGTGGACTATCCGGGATTCAATCTGGATATAGCCAAGTTTGTTCATGCAAAGACACAGATTCCGGTTTATTATTATATTTCTCCGAAGATATGGGCGTGGAAGGAGTATCGTATCAAGAATATAAAACGAGATGTAGACGAACTTTTCTCCATTCTTCCTTTTGAAGTAGAGTTCTTCGAAGGAAAGCATCAATACCCCATCCACTATGTTGGTAATCCTACCGTGGATGAGGTGGCGGCTTATCAGAAAGCTCATCCGAAAAATAAGGATCAGTTTATTGCGGAGAATCAACTGGAAGATAAACCGGTAATAGCTCTTCTTGCAGGTAGCCGGAAACAGGAAATCAAAGATAATCTGCCGGATATGTTGAAGGCTGCTTCTGCTTTTTCCGATTATCAGCTTGTTCTGGCGGGTGCTCCTGCCATTGCTCCCGACTATTATAAAAAATATGTAGGAGAAGCGAAAGTGAAAATCATTTTCGATCAAACCTATCGTTTGTTGCAGCACGCAGATGTGGCTTTGGTCACTTCAGGCACGGCTACTCTTGAGACGGCATTGTTCCGTGTTCCCCAAGTCGTTTGTTATTACACTCCGATAGGGAAAGTGGTTTCCTTCTTGCGGCGTCATATCTTGACCGTGAAATTTATTTCGTTAGTTAATCTGATTGCCGACCGTGAAGTGGTAAAAGAGTTGGTGGCGGATACGATGACCGTGAAGAATATGCAAAATGAATTGAAAAATATCATTGAAAATGAAGCATATAGAAATGAAATGCTTTTGGGATATGAATATGTGGCGGAACGGTTGGGACCTGCCGGTGCTCCCCGTCATGCAGCTCGTGAAATGCTGCGCTTGTTGAAAAAATAACTTTCTTTTTCTGAATAAACGTAAAGCCGATGCAGTAATTGCACGGCTTTTTTATTTATTAAGCAGAAGACTAAAAAAAGAAAGGAAAAAGATATGAAAAAATTTAAGTGGCTTTTAGGAATGTTGTTATTGGTATTAGTGCCAATGTTGCAATCATGTGATGATGATGGTTATTCTATCGGAGATTTCAGTTGGGATTGGGCGACCGTTCGGGCAACCGGTGGAGGAGGTTATTATTTGGAAGGTGATCGTTGGGGATTGATTGATCCGGTTGCTACTTCCATACCTTGGTTTAAACCGGTGGACGGTGAACGTGTAGTGGCCTTTTTCAATCCTTTGTATGACATGGAAGGAGGAAAAGGAGTTCAGGTGAAAATGGAAGGTGTACAGGAATTGTTGACAAAGGAAGTGGAAGATATGACCACAGAGGAAGAAGCGGTGGAATTCGGCAATGATCCTATCCTGATTTATCAGGGTGACATGTGGTTGGGAGGAAAATTCCTGAATGTTATTTTCCGTCAGGAGCTGCCTCGCTCGGAGAAACATCGTATCAGCCTTGTGCAAAATAAGATAGAAACGGGAGAACCATCAGAACCGGGAACATTGAATGTAGCTGAAGATGGTTACGTACATTTGGAACTGCGTTATAATACGTATGAGGATGTGACTGACTATTGGGGATGGGGACGAGTTTCTTATAATCTGGAAAAGTTCTTCCCAACGGAAAAAGATGCCGAATCAACAATGAAAGGTTTTAAAGTGACTATAAATTCAAGAGAACATGGAGAAGGAAGAGTGATCGTTCTTGATCTGGAACATCCGGTAGGTGTGCCGGAAGCTGCGAAGGATGTACACTCCACTTCTTCGATCCGATAACCTAACTATGATTTACTGTGTGTGAAAAAGGTCGGGATACTTCTATCGAAGTTCCCGACCTTT
Organism: Bacteroides sp. OF03-11BH; assembly: GCF_003604005.1. Lineage (NCBI taxonomy): Bacteria > Pseudomonadati > Bacteroidota > Bacteroidia > Bacteroidales > Bacteroidaceae > Bacteroides > Bacteroides sp. OF03-11BH. The sequence continues at coordinate 12,079 of NZ_QTMW01000043.1, forward strand.
TGTATTGTGTGCAATTCTAATCGATGAGAAAAACTCCTGTTAGGACCACGTTAATGCATATAGGTAAACGACTGCTGCCGGTATGGCCATCAAAGAACTATCAAACCGATCGAGCATCCCTCCATGTCCCGGAAGAATATTTCCCGAATCCTTTACGTGCAATTGGCGTTTTAGCAATGACTCCGTCAGGTCGCCCCATGTACCGAATATAACCACAGCTAATGCCAGTCCTGCCCATTCCATCATTGACATAAATGGGAAGTAGTGAGCAAGTATAAAAGACACTCCGATTGCTACAACTCCGCCGCCGATAGAACCTTCCCATGATTTCTTGGGAGAGATGCGTTCAAAGAGTCGGTGTTTGCCTATCAGTGACCCGATGCAATAAGCACCCGTATCATTCAGCCAAAGGAAAATAAAGATGGATAACGGTAGAATCGGATTATAGCTTATGCTACTGAATTCCGATGCCGGATCATTATGGAAAGCCAATACATTCAGCAAAGCAAAAGGCAGACCGATATAAAGTTGGCTAAGCATCGAATAAGCCCAGTTAAGTACCGGGTTCTCCTTTTTCAGATACAACTCGCTAATCATCATGTAAAGCAATAAAAGCACATACGGGATGAATATTTTCGAATCGGCTGCATCAATGCAGAATCCCATGATTGCGAGGAATAAATAAGCCCCGCCGAGCATATTAATGGTCTTGTTTATCTTGACTCCTTCTGCGCGCATATTTACCAACTGTGCAAACTCATAAATAGTCAGTGCACTGATAACGGTGAACAGAATGCCAAAACTGAATGCGTCATAAAGGATGCACCCTACCAAGATGGCAACGAAGAGTACACCCGTAATAGCTCGTTTTATGAAATTGTTAATCAAAATCTATTCGTTTTAATTAGTTGGACCCGTTAGCTTGTTCTTCTCCATTGGACTTACCCTCTACGGTAACTTTGCCTTCCACTGTAACCTTGTTACCTGCTGCGGCAACTTTGGTGTCAATGGGGGCTTGCTCCTCTGCAGTATTTTCAGCTTCTTCTTTGATTTCTTTTTCTTCTTTTAACTTTTGGGCAAGTTCCCTTTCAGCTCTTGCGGCATCCAGGCTTTCTTTAGCAGCCATGATTTCTTCCGAACGCGAAGCCCAGGGGCGTTTGCCGAAGATACGTTCAACGTCTTCCGCAAAGATTACCTCTTTGTCAATCAGTAATTGCGTCAGTTCGTTGTGACCTTCTTTGTGCTCTGACAGAATTCTCTTGGCGCGGTCATACTGCTCGTTCACCATTCTCTTGACTTCTTCGTCAATTAGTTCGGCTGTCTTTTCGCTGTATGGACGGTTGAAAGAATATTCATCGTTGTTGTAATAACATAAATTCGGCAGCTTGTCGCTCATACCTAAATAAGCAATCATACCGTATGCCTGTTTAGTCACTCTTTCCAAGTCGTTCATGGCACCAGTTGAAATGCGGCCGAGGAATAAATCTTCAGCGGCGCGTCCTCCTAAAGTAGCACACATTTCATCCAACATTTGCTCCTTAGTAGTAATCTGACGTTCTTCCGGCAGATACCAGGCAGCTCCTAATGCACGTCCGCGGGGAACGATAGTTACCTTAATCAACGGATTGGCATATTCCAATAACCAGGAGATAGAGGCGTGTCCTGCTTCATGCAAAGCGATGGAACGTCTTTCAGCTTCCGTAGTAATCTTGGTTTTCTTTTCCAGACCACCGATGATGCGGTCTACCGCATCCAGAAAGTCTTGCTTGCCTACAAATTTCTTTCCGTGGCGGGCAGCGATCAATGCAGCTTCATTGCAGACATTGGCGATATCCGCACCCGAGAATCCCGGAGTTTGGCGAGCCAGCAAGTCTACATCAACACTATCGTCTATTTTGATCGGGCGCAAATGCACACCAAATACTTCTTTACGTTCATTCAAGTCGGGCAGATCCACATGTATCTGACGGTCAAAACGTCCTGCACGGAGCAATGCTTTATCAAGTACGTCTACACGGTTAGTAGCAGCAAGGATAATTACACCGCTGTTGGAACCGAAACCGTCCATCTCTGTCAATAACTGGTTCAAGGTGTTTTCGCGTTCGTCATTTCCTCCCATTGCAGGATTTTTGCCACGAGCACGTCCTACGGCATCAATCTCATCAATAAAGACGATACAAGGAGCTTTCTCTTTGGCCTGTTTAAACAAGTCGCGAACACGGGATGCACCTACACCCACAAACATTTCCACGAAGTCAGAACCTGCCAGTGAGAAGAAAGGAACATTAGCTTCACCCGCCACAGCTTTGGCAAGCAAAGTTTTACCGGTTCCCGGAGGGCCTACCAGCAATGCTCCTTTGGGTATCTTACCTCCCAAATCCGTATATTTCTGCGGTTCCTTCAAGAACTCTACAATTTCCTCTACCTCTTGTTTCGCTTCTGCCAAACCCGCTACATCCTTAAATGTAATCTTGATGGCTCCACCTTTTTCAAAAAGCTGGGCTTTTGATTTTCCTACGTTAAATACACCGCCGGGGCCACCACTGCCACCTCCGCTCATACGGCGCATGAAGAAGATCCATAACGCTACAAGCAAGACAAGCGGGAGTATCTGGATCAGGATTGCGGGAAAAATATCCGATTTGGGCGGATAGTCGGAAGAACCGTCAAAATGACCGGCTTCCTTTTCTGCCTGCAAAAACTCTTCCAGTTTATCGGTAGATGGCGTTCTACTTGTAATGATAGGGTTACGTCCCACTTTGGTAGAGTCCGCTCCAAAAACAGCCCCTACAGCAGTCGGTTTAAGAAAAGCTTCTATTGACTTATCTTCATAACCCAATACTTTGCTTACATAGCCCTTTTTTACGTAGTCCTGAAACTCACTGTAAGTTACAGCTTTGCTTCCAGCTCCCTTTGAATCACTGCCCCACCAGAGGCCGAGAAGCATAAGGGCAATAATCATATACATCCAGTTCAGGTTGAACTTAGGCATATTAACCTTATTGTTAGGTTTATTGCTATTGTTATTATTGCTATTATTATTGTCCATAATCATTAATTAGTCTAAATCGGGGATTTGAGTAAGTTTGGCATCTGCCCAAAGGTGTTCAAGATTATAAAAATCTCTTGTCTCCGGTAAAAAGATGTGTACCAGTACATCGGCATAGTCCATTGCCACCCATTCAGCATTCCGGAGTCCATCGATTGCATAAGGTTTGCTATCCGCACCTTTGCGTGTAAATTCCTTGATTGAATCTACAATGGCACTCACTTGACTGGGAGAATTTCCCTGACAGATAACGAAATATTTACAGATGGTATCTTCTATGCTGGTTAAATCGGCAACGATTATCTTTTTACCTTTTTTCTCTTGAATTCCTTCTTTTATTTTTTCAATTAATACTTTAGTATCGTTCATTCCTGTAATTGGGATTAATAATTCATGTTCTCTATTTGTTTATAACAAAAAAAGGTGACCCTTTGTTTCTGATAATAAACGTGATATTTTTGACAAATATACGCTGATTTATTGGATACAAGAAAGTTATCCCTCAATTTTTGTGTTTTTTAGTGGAGATACTTTTGTTTGGAAAGCTTATTTGGACATTTTTGCAAAAAAAATATCGGATTTGTTTTGAATTCCCAAAATATTTGTATCTTTGCACCCGCAAACGAAAATCATTGGGCTATGGTGTAATGGTAACACTACAGATTCTGGTCCTGTCATTCCTGGTTCGAATCCAGGTAGCCCAACAAAACACCAGCTTTTTACTGACAAAAACCCGCTAAAAATGCAATTTTAGCGGGTTTTTTTGTGCTTTGACAAATACCATCCGAAAAAAGTTGACGCTAATTCGGTGGCTAATTCGGTGACACGAATGCTCTTTTTTGATATTTTTTTGAGCGGTTCTCAAAAAAAAAGCAATGATGAGCCAAAAAAAGCAAACTTTCAATGTTCTTTTCTGGATAAGGAAAGGAAGAACGAATGAAAAACTGTCACCTCTTTCATGTCGGGTTACGATTTCGGGACAAAGATACGAAATTCCCACGAAACTATACCTACGGTCTGAATCATGGTCGGCAGTTGCGCAAAAGTCACTTGGTAAGACCGCCAATGACAAAGAAGCCAACCGGTATATCGAAGATTTGAAAATCACGATCGAAGATACCGTTACCAAAATCAGACAGAAAAACTACCCTCTCAACATTGAGAACTTCAAACTCATGTTTCAGACACAGGATAATGAGTTCTCTACCATCAGCACACTGTTTGATTACCATGAAATCATGGAGAAGAAAAATCTCCGTGCCAGTACATTTGTCGGCTATCACGTAACGAAGAAACACCTGCTCAACTTTATACGTATCAAATACCATGTCTCTGACTATGATTTGACCGCCATTGACAAAGCTTTCGTTTATGAGTTTTACGCCTATCTGCAAGGCTATAAGAGGGAAGGGGAGACCGTATGCGCTGTCAATGGTGCATTGAAGCATATCCAGCGTTTCAAAAAGGTGATGAATGTCGCCCTGCAAAACGAATGGATAAGCCGGAACCCTGTCTGCCTGCTCAACGCCAAGAAAACGAAAGTAGAAAGAGGATTCCTGTCCGAAAAGGAACTGAAGAGCATCGAGGAAGTCCCTTTGCCCGTCAACCTCTCCATCGTGAGGGACGTGTTTGTATTTGCTGTCTACACCGGACTGTCATTTGTCGACATCAGTAACCTGACGAATGAAAATATAAATGTCGGTATCGACAAAAGCTTGTGGCTGAACTACTATCGTCAGAAAACGGACATACACGCCATGCTGCCTTTATTGCAACCTGCTGTCTGTATATTAAAGAGGTATGAAGCATACCACAAAGGAAAACGGACTAATCATGTATTCCCGGTACCGCCCAACCAGGTGGCAAACCGATACCTGAAAAAAGTGGCCAAGGAAGCGGGAGTAGAGAAAAATATTACCTTCCATGTGGCGAAACATCATACAATCTCTATCTAATTGAAAATTAAACAGTTATTTCTGTTTAATTAATATCAGGTAACGATTTAGAAACGAGCGAATTACAATATTCTGTTTTCTTTTGCCTCTGTCAAAGAACGATTCTTTCAATGCAAATATACACTTTACTTGTGACAAAAGCAATCTTTTTCTACATTTAATCGACTTACAGTCAGCCTTAAAGAGGGTATCTGGTCTCATTCCATCTTCTTCCTCAAAAATAACATAGCAGTCTAAATTGGTTTATGTATGGGATAGGTCTTGTTCATTCGATCCGGTAGACTACTATACATAAAAGTATAAAGGCGAGATACGACAAGGAGATGCCATGCTTTTGTGTAAGGGGAATCTCTCTTAGCTTATCGCAGACCATGTATAGCTAAGTGTTTTGAGAATAAACAGTCTGTAAAAAACGGAAAGACACCGATTATGGGCCGTATCACCATCAATGGAACCCAAGCCGGTTTCAGTTGTAAGAAAGAAGTGTCCCTCGCTTTGTGGGACGTCAAAACCAACCGGGCCAAAGGCAAGTCCGAGGAGGCCCGTACACTCAATCAGGAGCTTGACAATATCAAGGCGCAAATCACCAGGCACTACCAGTACATCTGCGACCACGACAGTTTTGTTACAGCCAAGAAAGTCTATAACCGCTATGTCGGCTTCTCAGAGGAATGCCACACCCTTATGAACCTTTTCAGGGAACAGCTGGAACCGTATAAAAAGAAAATCGGCATAGAGAAAGCCGAAAGCACCTACTGCGGTCTGGTTGCCGATTACAAGAGTCTCCTGCTTTTCATGAAAAGCAAGAAGAATGCAGAGGATATTGTCATCGAAGAACTTGAGAAATCATTCATCGAGGATTACTACAACTGGATGCTCGGTACATGCGCTTTGGCAAACTCCACTGTCTTCGGGCGTGTCAATACCTTGAAGTGGCTGATGTATATCGCGCAGGAAAAAGGCTGGATACGGGTTCATCCGTTCGCATCATTCGAGTGTATGCCCGAATACAAGAGGCGTTCTTTCCTTTCCGAAGAGGAACTGCAAAGGATAATCCATATAGAACCGAGATACAAACGCCAGCGTGCCATGCGCGACATGTTCCTGTTCATGTGCTTCACCGGTCTTTCCTATGTGGACTTGAAAGCCATAACATACGATAATATCCATACCGACTCCGACGGCGGTACATGGCTGATGGGCAACCGTATAAAAACGGGAGTGGCGTATGTCGTAAAATTATTGCCCATTGCTATCGAACTGATTGAAAAATATAGGGGTACGGATGAAAAGAAAGACTCCCCGAATGTGTCTTTCCGGTAGGTGAATACAATGCCATGCGGCTCAGTCTTGGAATCATAGGCAGGAAATGCAACTCCGGGGCGAGGTCACCCCGCACATCGGACGCCACGCATTTGCCGTTCTGGCCATACTCAAGGGGATGCTGCTGGAAACTCTTCAGAAAGTGTTTGGGCATAAGTCCATCACATACGTCCTGCGCATCCATTCACTTGTCCGGCGCAGGCGGGGCAATCTTTTTCTGGAAGTCGCCCATCTGTACGACCAGCGTGCTGACCAGCTTTCTCAACTCCTAATACGCGCTTGTTTCAATAATTGTCAGTTCCATACTAAAATTCTTTTTAAGATTCTGAATATGCGACAAAGTAACGCACATCCTATATCCTTTCCAAACAGATAATATCAGAGTCTTCCGTTGGCGTGCATTGGCGTATCCAACGTTAAAAGAGAAGGTCCTTCACCTGCATCCATGCGGCAACGGAACTTCCATTCCCTTACTTGTTTTCCATAAATTTATAGGATTAATTTCTGGTGCATGATATTAATAGTCATTATTCTGTCTGCTTTTTTTGCTTGCATAATTGCAGCTAACAGTTATCTATTCCAGAACGCATTGTTATGGAAAATGGCAAGCTGTTTTGTTGGTTTATGGATATTGTGTATGATAATTACCGTCTTCGTTTGTCGTAAACTTGAATGCTCTAATTAAAACAGTACGGTTGTCATGCTTTGTGTGTTTTATTATAAATATTATGAATTATTTGGAATTGATATGTAATATAGATAATTTTGCAGTCGGGAAATGGTTTCGGGAGGTTTACGCCTTCCGAATGAAAAGGGAACCCGGTGAAAATCCGGGACAGTACCCGCTGCTGTGAGTCCACAAAAACGGACATCGAACTTTTGCCACTGGTGTAATACCGGGAAGGCACGATGACCGGGACGAGTCAGAAGACCTGCCATGACCGGAATGAGATTTACACCTGCGGGATATACGGGTCGTAATCAAATAGGGAATAGCTCATCGGCCATTCAATATTTGAAGACAGACATATTCCCGTTCGTGTAAGTCCGCACGAACGGGAATTTTTTGTGTTTGTTAATAATATGTTTTACATTAAAATGAGTGACCTATGAAAAGAAAATTACGCTTTCTGGCAGGTGCCTGTCTATTTACCGCAACCGCCTTGTTCTCTGGCTGTAGCTCGGACGATGACTTTTTGATGGACCCGGTTGATTCCGGAACTTCGCAAACCCGTGCTGTGACAAATTCGGACGGTACTTTAACTATCACTTTCGATGATTTCGATCCCGGCATGTTAGCAGGACCTACCTCGGCCGGAGAAAATCTTTATTCGTACCAAGGGTATCCTCAAGTAACCACCATTTACGACAATACTCCGGAAGAATATCTCTTCCTTTCAATGTTTAATACTGTAGGTGGAAGCACAGAGTATTCCAGCGGCGGCATCGCACTTTCCAACTGGAACATCCGCTCCAATCAGTCGGGAAATACCGGAGACTGGTGGTATTCTTATCTAAACCAATGTTCTGTCTATAACACTGCGGTGGAAGCGGAAGGACAGAATAAGGAAGCCGGGCACAGCGGTTCCAATTTCGGTGTCGTTTACGGATATGTGGATGCTTACAATCAGGCATGGATGGCTAAACCAGAATTTTATTTCAATGTTCCCCGGAAATTGGTCGGCCTGTGGATCTGCAACACCTCATACACTTATGGTGTCATTACTTATGGTAATCAGTTCGGTTCTACGGGGGTAGCGACTCCTCTGAAAGAGATGAAAGGGTATTTCCAAGTGAATCTGGAATGTTATGATGCGAATGGCGGTCTGATCCGCACTTACAAACGTCTTTTAGCCGATTATCGTAACGGCCAACAACAGGTTGATCCTATCACGACATGGGATTATTGGGAAATCAATGCCGAAGGGGTGCAAAGTGTGAAATTCAACTTCGAGGGTTCGGATTCGGGAGCATACGGTTTGAATACTCCGGCTTATATCTGTATTGATGATATCACCATACAATAAAAAGAATACAAGGATATCCCTTCTGTCGGGGGTATCCCTGTTATTTTTCTAAAATCCACACATCATGCATCGTTTTCACTATTTTATTATTTCTGCCTGTATGCTGTTCACCTCCTGCAACAAGGATGAAGTCATTACCGAAGAAGTAGGAGGACAACCTATAATAGAACTTGACAGCGAGACCGGTATTTACACGGTCAAGGTCGATCACGAATTGACTATCGCCCCGACATACCAGAATGTTGAAGATGCTCTTTTTGCTTGGACGATAGACGGTACGCTGGTTTCTTCGGGTCCGTCTCTTCAACGTACATGGAATGAATGCGGGGATTTTTATGTCAAACTAAGAGTAGACAATGCGGAAGGCTATGCCGAAGAGGAACTGAAAGTAGAAGTGAAAGAACTCACCCCTCCGGTCATCTCACTGGCACTACCTTCGCAGGGGCTAAAAGTCGTCCGGAATACCGATTACACATTTACTCCCGATATTCAGCATTCGGATGTCGAAGGGTTCAAAATCGAATGGGTACGGGAAGGAAAAATCGTTTCCACCGAGAATACTTATACTTTCAATGAAAAAGAACTCGGTGTTTATACGGTGACAATCAACGCTTCCAATATAGATGGGACAACAACGAAAGACGTAAGCGTAGAGGTCGTGGAAACGATGCCCTACGTTGTCAAATTCCCGACCCCGTCTTACCTGCAAACATCCACGGACAGGTACACTTTTGCCGACCGTCCTGTTTTCCTGCGTCCGTTGTTGGAGTATTTCGACAATCCCCGTTTTGAGTGGAGTGTGGACGGTCAGGTCATGGAAGGAGAAGTGGAACGCATGTTCAAGTTCACGCCGTCCGCACCCGGAGAATACACCGTCTCCTGTACTGTGTCGGAAGACACACCGACGGAAAAAATAAGCAGGAATATCGACAAAGGGAAAACGGCTGTCACTGCCACCGTAAAAGTCGTTTGTGTGGACAAAAAGGAACAAGACGGCTTCCGGGCTTCGGGAAGTTCCAAGCTCTGGAATAAAGTCTATGAATATACCCCAGCTCCCGGCCAATTTATCAACGAGACGAGCACGATAGGCGGTATGACCGGCAACGAAACATCCCCTGAAGCGGCTGTCGCATGGGCAACACAGCGTTTGAAAGACAAACTGCACGTCTCTTTAGGTTCTTTCGGGGGTTATATCATCGTCGGCTTCGACCACAGTATTCCCAATTCGGGTAACCAATATGATTTCTGTGTTCAGGGGAACGCCTTTGACGGCAGTTCCGAACCGGGTATCGTATGGGTCATGCAAGATATAAACGGAAACGGATTGCCGGATGACGAGTGGTACGAACTGAAAGGATCTGAAGCAGGCAAGGAAGAAACAATACAGAATTTTGAAGTGACCTATTACCGTCCGGAAGGCAAAAAAATGGATGTCCAATGGATCAGTTCCGACGGTAGAAACGGCTGGGTAGACTATCTGTCCGCTTATCATACACAAGACTATTATTATCCGGCTTGGATTTCGGAAAACAGTTATACCCTGACAGGCACTTGTCTGGCCGCCCGCAACACCCAAGATTCTCAAACCGGTTATTGGGATAATCAGAGTTATGACTGGGGGTACGTGGATAATTTCGGAAACGACCAGATAGAAGGCGGCAGTACGGTGGATGGAAGCGGACAAAGGAACGGTTTCAAAATTTCCAATGCCATCCATGCCGATGGAACGGAAGCCAATCTGCAATATATTGACTTTATCAAAATACAATGCGGTGTTCTGGCCAAAAGCGGCTGGCTGGGCGAAGTTTCTACGGAGGTATTTTCTTTTGAGGATCTAACCAAATAATAAAAATTACAAGTATGAAAATTTATTTTCTTCCCATGCTCCTATCCTTGTTCTTTTTGGGAGCGTGTGACAAAAACGATGAAATTATACCTGAAGATGCAGATGAAAATTTCATCACATCGGTCGTGATGACCGTGGACGGGAAATCGTACACGGCCGACATTACGGACAATACAGTAACAATAACCGTTCCCTATACGGTATCGCTGAACAACGCCGAAGTGGAATTCAAGTACACAACTTCTGCAACAATCATACCTGATCCTGAAACGGTAACGGACTGGGATAACGAACGAACCTTCCGGGTGACATCCTATAACGGAGATGCCCGCGAATATACCTATAAGGTCGTGAAAAGCGAGATAGAATCTGACGGAGATGTGGAGTTGAAGACCACCGAGGAGGTAGCTTCTTTTGCCGCAACCAAAACAACCGTTGTCAAAGGGAACCTGATTATCGGCTCTGATGCGGAAGAGGCAGAAAAAATCACTGACATATCTGCATTGGCATCTTTGAAAGAGGTTACTGGCAACATTGTCATTCGTAACAGTTACAACGGTGCAGACTTGACAGGGTTGGATAATATCGTTTCTGCCGGAGGTTTACAGGTAGGTTCGACCGATGTCGCCTCGAAAGCTACGGAACTTCACATGATTTCCATGAAAGCATTGGAAACGCTCTCCGGAGACATATCGGTATATAACGACCAAGTGACGTATGTCCTATTCGAGAAACTGGCAACTATTGAAGGAAGCGTGATGTTCAATGCGTCGTCGTTACAGAGTTTTGAGTTTCCGGTTCTGACTACTGTAGGTCAGGATCTGAATCTTCAAGGACTCAATGAAGAGAACACAGCAGCCGGTTCGATTGCGTCTTTGGAAATACCGGAACTGACAAGTGTCGGAGGGGTCTTGTCCGTAAACAATCTTGCCAAGCTGACTTCCATGAGCTTCCTTAAGCTGAAAGAGACCGGTGGCCTTGATTTCCATACCGTCCCCGTGATGTTGGAAACCATCAACCTTCCGGAAATCGAAACAGTAAACGGAAGTATTATTATGGAAGCCAATATGGAAGCTCCTCCTACCGGTAGTTTTGTTCCCCAACGAAATGACGTGCTTCAGGCTTTCGGTGGAATGGACAAACTGACAACGATAAAGGGACAGATAAAGATAAAGAATTTCACGGCACTCAAACAACTTCCCGACTGGAGCAAGATCACCACACTTGGAAGCATCACGCTGGATTATCTTGAAGATGTGAGCGGAACACTGCTGTTGCCGAACGCCCGATTTGAAACCTTCGGAGAAACAGCGCCCCAGATTGAAATTATAAACAAGGTGCAGCTCTCCAAAATTGAAACAGCCGAAGATTTGTCAAATGTAAATTTTGTCATCACCAGTCTCACGAATAATAAGTTCCCTGAAATCACGTTCAAGAATATCAAAGACTTCACTTGTAAGCCAACCACCAACAATACCGATTATACCATATCGACAATTCAACATGTATATGGAAATCTAAATGTGACAGGCCAAATGCGAAGCAATGCCAAATTTCCCGACTTGGAAATCATAGATGGATATGGATATATCCAAATACCCATGTTTGCTTCAATCACAATGCCAGTCTTGAAAGAAGTGGGAGGACAGTTCTATTTATCTGGAAATTTTACCAGTTGTAACTTGCCCTTACTATCCAAAGTTTGTTGTTCAGCTTCTCCTGTATATTATAAAGAGGGAGAGGGTTCGTTAGCAATATCTTTACAAAGTAAATCGCTGGATATTCCGGAATTGCTTCACGTAGGAGGTGAAGGGTTGTTCGTTAATAAAGCAACAGGCATTACTTGTGATAAATTACAGACTATAGATGGTACGCTACAGATAAAAAGTGCGACTTCTCTTTCTCAGGAAACACTTTCCATGGAGAAGTTGGAGACCTTGCATGGGGTTGTTTTTGACGGTTTGACGAAATTTACCGACTACACTTTCTTCGGCAAGTTTATAGAAAACGGAATGATTACGGGGGAAAGTTGGAGCGTGACGAAATGTGGGTATAACCCAACCTTCCAAAATATGAAGGACAAACAATATACGCAGCAGGATTAAACCTTATACCTTAACCAGAGTACCCGTAATGATTCGGGTACTCTTTTTTATCCGAATGACAATGAGCAGAACAATACAACGGATTTGCCTTTTTCTTTTCTGCCTGCCAGTTTTCGGCAGTTGCATGAAATGGGATTACGGAGAGATGGAAGATTTCTCTGTATCGGCCTCTGGTCTTTTCATTACCAACGAGGGGAATTTCCAGTACAGCAATGCCACGCTTTCCTACTACGATCCCGCCACGTGCGAAGTGGAGAATGAAGTGTTTTACCGTGCCAACGGGTTCAAGTTGGGCGATGTGGCCCAGTCTATGGTTATCCGGGACGGTATAGGCTGGATCGTGGTGAACAACTCGCATGTGATTTTCGCCATCGACATCAATACTTTCAAGGAAGTGGGCCGTATCACAGGTTTCACCTCACCCCGGTATATCCATTTTCTGTCGGATGAGAAAGCCTATGTGACGCAGATATGGGACTACCGTATCTTCATCATCAACCCCAAGACATACGAGATTACCGGCTATATCGAATGTCCAGACATGGACATGGAATCGGGTTCCACCGAACAAATGGTACAATACGGCAAGTACGTCTATGTGAACTGCTGGTCGTACCAGAACCGCATCCTGAAAATCGACACGGAGACGGACAAGGTCGTGGACGAACTGACCATCGGCATACAACCTACTTCGCTGGTCATGGACAAATACAACAAGATGTGGACCATCACGGATGGCGGTTACGAGGGCAGCCCATACGGTTACGAGGCACCGTCTCTCTATCGTATAGACGCCGAGACTTTCACCGTAGAGAAACAGTTCAAGTTTAAGCTGGGCGACTGGCCTTCGGAAGTCCAGCTCAACGGTACACGGGATACACTTTACTGGATCAACAACGATATTTGGCGAATGCCGGTGGAAGCCGACCGTGTTCCCGTCCGGCCTTTTCTGGAGTTTCGGGACACCAAATACTACGGCCTTACGGTCAATCCCAACAACGGGGAGGTATATGTGGCCGACGCTATTGATTACCAGCAACAAGGTATCGTGTATCGCTATTCGCCGCAAGGCAAGCTGATCGATGAATTTTACGTGGGAATCATTCCGGGAGCTTTCTGCTGGAAATAACGAGGAAGGAGGACAAAAATGAAAAGACATCTTATTCTATTGTTCGTGGGGGTAAGCCTGCCCTTTCTGCTTGCCGCCCAGCAGAAAAATTCCGTCAGCATTACCAAAAGGGTACTACGTATTCCGGAGGTTACGGTGGTGGGCAAACGACCTATGAAGGATATAGGCGTGCAACGAACCCGTTTCGATTCCATCGCCATGAAAGAGAACATCGCCTTGTCTATGGCCGATGTGCTGACATTCAACTCATCCGTTTTTGTCAAGAACTACGGACGCGCCACGTTATCCACCGTGGCTTTCCGGGGTACCTCTCCCTCGCATACCCAAGTGACGTGGAATGGTATGCGCATTAACAACCCGATGCTGGGCATGACGGATTTTTCCACCATCCCTTCTTACTTTATCGATGATGCCTCGCTGCTGCACGGAACGTCATCGGTAAACGAAACGGGCGGCGGCTTGGGTGGTCTGGTCAGGCTCTCCACTTCTCCGGCCAACCATGAAGGGTTCGGGTTGCAGTACGTGCAGGGAGTGGGGTCGTTCAGCACGTTCGACGAGTTTCTCCGCCTGACCTACGGTGACAAACACTGGCAGTCCTCCACCCGTGTGGTGTATTCCTCTTCCCCCAACGACTACAAATACCGAAACCGGGACAAGAAGGAAAACATCTATGACGAGGACAAGAACATCATCGGTTCCTATTACCCGACGGAACGCAACCGCAGCGGGGCTTATAAGGATCTGCACGTCTTGCAGGAAATTTATTATAACACGGGCGAAGGCGACAAGTTCGGGCTAAACGCCTGGTATATCAATTCCAACCGGGAACTGGCGATGCTCAGCACGGATTACGGGAACGACATGGACTTCGAGAACCGCCAAAGGGAGCAGACGTTTCGCGGCGTCCTCTCGTGGGATCGCGTGCGGGAGAAATGGAAGGTCGGTGTAAAAGGCGGCTATATACACACATGGATGGCCTATGATTACAAGCGGGACAAGGGAAACGGCGAAATGGCTTCGATGACCCGCTCACGCAGTAAGATTAACACGTTCTACGGAAGTGCGGACGGGGATTATGCTCCTTCAGAGAAATGGCTGTTCACGGCCGGTGTTTCCGTACACCAGCATTTGGTGGAAAGCGCGGACAAAAATATCATCTCGCAGGAAGGTAACAAGGCTGTTGTCGGGTATGACAAGGGACGTGTCGAGTTTTCCGGTTCCGTTTCTGCGAAATGGCGGCCTGTCGATCGTTTTGCCGCCTCGCTTGTCCTTCGCGAGGATATGTTCGGTACGGAATGGGCCCCGGTTATCCCGGCTTTCTTCATCGACGGGGTACTGTCGAAAAAAGGCAATATCGTGGCGAAAGCATCCATCTCCCGGAACTACCGTTTTCCCACGCTGAACGACCTCTATTTTCTGCCGGGCGGTAATCCCGACCTGAAAAGCGAGCACGGCTTCACATACGACGTGGGGTTGTCGTTCTCGGTGGGGAAAGAAAATGTATATGCTTTGAGCGGTGGTATCAACTGGTTCGATTCGCACATCGACGACTGGATCATCTGGCTACCCACAACCAAGGGATTCTTCTCCCCCAGAAACCTCAAAAAGGTACATGCTTACGGGGCAGAGACCAACGCCCACCTTGATATAATGCTCGGAAAGGACTGGAAACTGGATATGAACGGAACTTTCTCGTGGACTCCCTCGATCAACGAGAGCGAACCGATGAGTCCGGCAGACCAATCCGTCGGCAAACAGTTGCCATACGTGCCGGAGTTTTCCGCAACGGTGACCGGACGTCTGTCATGGCGGACATGGAGCCTGCTTTACAAATGGTGTTATTACAGCCAGCGTTATACCATGTCGAGTAATGACTATACCCTGACGGGCTATCTGCCCCCTTACTTCATGAATAACGTGACACTGGAAAAACAGCTCTCTTTCCGATGGGCCGATCTGTCGCTAAAGGGCAGCATCAACAACCTGTTCGATGAAGAATACCTTTCCGTATTGTCCCGTCCCATGCCGGGCATCAATTTCGAGATATTCATCGGCATAACACCCAAGTTCGGAAAAAACAAAAATAGTAAACGATAATCTGCATCAATATGAACGCATTAAAGAATTTAAGCCTGATTTTGTTGCTTTCTCTGGCATTTACAGGCTGCCACAACAAAAGCTCAAAAATCAATGATTTCAACCTGCTGCTTTATGCTCCCGAATATGCCTCCGGCTTCGACATCAAAGGGGCGGGCGGGAAGGAAAGCGTACTGATAACCGTCAGGAATCCCTGGCAGGGAGCGGACAGTGTAACCACATGGCTGTTTATCGTCCGCAACGGTGAAGAGGTTCCCGAAGGGTTTGCAGGACAGGTACTCAAAGGAGACGCCAAACGTATCGTGGCGATGTCTTCCACTCATATCGCCATGCTTGACGCAATCGGTGAAGTCCGGTGTATAACCGGCGTTTCGGGAATCGACTACATTTCCAACCCAGACATCCAAGCCCGCCGCGACAGTATTGGCGATGTCGGCTATGAAGGGAACATCAACTACGAGTTGCTGCTCTCGCTCGATCCCGACCTCGTTCTGCTCTATGGGGTGAACGGCGCAAGCGCAATGGAAAGCAAACTCGAAGAACTCGACATACCGTTCATGTATGTCGGCGATTATCTTGAAGAGTCGCCTCTCGGCAAGGCCGAATGGATGGTAGTGCTTTCAGAAGTCACAGGAAAACGTGAGAAGGGTGAAAAAGCCTTTGCCGCAATCCCGGTCAGATACAACGCCTTGAAAAAGAAAGTGGCCGACAGTACCCTCGGCACTCCTTCGGTTATGCTTAATGTTCCCTATGGCGACTCGTGGTTCATGCCTTCAACCCAAAGTTATGTAGCCCGCTTGATTACTGATGCGGGAGGCCGCTATATCTACCAGAAGAACACGGGAAACGCTTCTATCCCCATTGACTTAGAAGAAGCATATCTGCTCGCGTCGGATGCGGACATGTGGTTGAACGTGGGAATGGCGAACTCCCTTGACGACTTGAAGGCATCATGTCCGAAATTCACCGATACCCGATGTTTCAAAAATGGAGAGGTGTATAACAACAACGCCCGTACCAACACAGCCGGGGGTAACGACTATTACGAGTCTGCCGTCGTGAATCCTGACATCGTGCTCCGCGACCTCGTGAAGATATTCCATCCTGAACTGGTGCAGGAAGAGTGTGTGTATTACAAGCAACTGAAATAGATGCGTTCCCGTTCGACTATATTATTCTCCATATTGATTACGCTCACGGTCGGTCTTTTTTTACTGGACTTGGCCGTGGGAGCTGTCAACATTCCGATCCGCGATGTATGGGCAGCACTGACCGGGGGAAATTGTTCCCGTGCCACGGAAAAAATCGTACTCAACATACGCCTCATAAAAGCTATAGTGGCACTGTTGGCCGGGGCTGCCTTATCGGTCAGCGGTCTTCAGATGCAGACCCTCTTCCGTAATCCTCTTGCCGGTCCCTATGTCCTTGGCATCAGTTCCGGTGCAAGTCTCGGTGTGGCACTTGTGGTACTTGCCGGGATCGGTTCATCAATAGGCATTGCCGGAGCAGCGTGGGTGGGTGCGGCTGTCGTGTTGCTCGTGATAACTGCCGTCGGACAGCGAATAAAAGACATCATGGTAATCCTGATTCTGGGCATGATGTTCTCATCGGGCGTAGGTGCTGTCGTGCAGATATTGCAGTACCTCAGCAAAGAGGAATCGCTGAAAGCCTTTGTCATTTGGACGATGGGGGCTTTGGGTGACGTCACCTCCGGACAACTTCTGATTCTTGTTCCATCGGTGTTTGCCGGACTGCTGTTGGCTGTACTGACCATCAAACCGCTTAACCTCCTGCTGTTCGGAGAGGAATATGCCGTAACAATGGGACTGAATATTCGGCGTTCACGCAGCCTGTTGTTTCTCTCGACAACGCTGCTCGCCGGAACGATAACCGCTTTTTGCGGTCCGATAGGTTTCATAGGTCTCGCTATGCCTCATGTCACAAGAATGCTTTTCCAAAATAGCGATCATCATGTCCTTCTGCCTGGAACAATTCTTTCGGGAGCATCGATATTGCTTCTTTGCGACATCATTTCTAAAATATTCACCTTGCCGATCAACGCCATTACAGCTCTATTGGGAATCCCAATCGTCGTATGGGTGGTTTTACGCAACAAATCCATCACCGCATGATAGAATTACAGCATTTTTCCATAGGTTACAAAGAAAACTCGTTGCTCCACGAGGTAAATGCCACGATAAAAAAAGGTCAACTGACAGCCCTTATCGGAAGAAACGGGACAGGAAAATCGACGTTGCTCCGCGCCATAGCCGGTCTGAACCGGTGTTATTCCGGAAAAATCATTCTCGACGGGCACGACATCGCCTGCATGAAAACCGAAGATATGGCAAAAACGCTGGCTATCGTCACGACCGAGCGCACGCGCATCGCCAACCTGCGGTGCAAGGATGTCGTAGCCATAGGCCGTGCTCCTTATACCAACTGGATAGGTAGGATGCAAGAAACAGATAAGGAGATAGTCATGCAATCGCTCATTTCGGTGGGAATGGAGGCTTATGCAAACCGCACGATGGATAAAATGTCGGATGGCGAATGCCAGCGTGTGATGATTGCTCGTGCATTGGCACAGGATACTCCTATCATTCTCCTTGATGAACCGACTTCCTTTCTTGACATGCCTAATCGCTACGAACTTGTGGCGTTGCTTCGTAGGCTTGTCCACGACGAGAAAAAATGTATCATGTTCTCGACACATGAACTTGACATCGCGTTGTCCATGTGCGATTCGATAGCATTGTTAGATACCCCGAATTTAAGTTGCTTGACCGCGTCTGAAATGCAGAAAAGCGGATACATTGACAGACTTTTCCAAAATGAAAACATCCGTTTCGACTCCTTATGCGGTACAATGATTTTGAAACAATGAGTATATACACTGTAGAAAATTTTACTTCAGACATCACTGTTGAAGGATACATCGCCGAATTCCGTGACGAACCACATTTTCTTGAACTTTGCAAACAATGTACCAATTACGGTAAAAGTTGGGGGTGTCCTCCATTTGATTTTGATACGGAATCGTTTCTCCGACAATACAAGTATGCACATCTTATGGCAACGAAGATAATCCCTGAAGACAAAGATATTCCGATTGAATATACACAAAAACTCATTTTACCGGAACGGATACGAATCGAGAGCGAATTATTGGATATGGAACGGAAATATGGAGGGCGTTCATTTGCCTATATAGGTAAATGTCTTCACTGCTCAGATAACGAGTGTACGCGTAACTGCGGCACACCATGCCGACACCCGGAAAAAGTGCGTCCGTCACTCGAAGCCTTCGGATTTGACATAGCCAAAACGCTTTCTGAACTTTTTAACATCGAACTTCTTTGGGGAAAGGATGGCAAATTACCTGAATATCTTGTTCTCGTAAGCGGATTTTTTCATAATGAATACGAACTTTGCAACATAGCATACTAATGATTCGGACATGAAATAAACAGACAAACTAACCACATTCGGTTCAATCTGTTTTGTGATTTCAAATGAATTATAGTTAGATATGTAAAAAGCGACGCTGGAGCTTGAAATAAGTAACGGTTTATCGGTGTATTCTCCGTTAAACCGTCCTGTTTTCGTTAAACGAAAACACAACTTGCTGTCCGCAGGAGCGGACCACATTTATCCAATAATTATTGTGTATTAGCCCATTGTATGGCTATTCTCCTGTGATTTACGAGGCATTTCCATCAGGTGTTTGCCGGCTGCTCTCCCCATAAAAGGGTGGATATCTCTCCATAATCATATGACTTACGTCCATAATTCGGGAATAAGGAGGCGAATATACGGGAAATCTGCCCTTTACATGCCCTATTGTCCATTAATGGATTGTTACTTCTACACATCTACAAATGGAGAGCGGCAGTGAGCCGTATATGGTTTATGGTTTTTCTGCATTATCTTCATTAATGGATTACTACTTCTACACTTCTGCAAATGGAGAATGTAGCCGTGTACACCTTATGGTCTTCCTTCATAATTCTCCATTAACGGATTAATACTTTTACACTCCCATAGACCGATAATTTAAGAATCCGTATCCGGACGGATGCGCGCTCTCACGCCTGCCCATAAGGATTAAAAAGGAACGGTGGACAAGGAAACGGAATCCCGCTCGCTTTTCCACACCACTACGGGCCTCTGATGTCGCCTCCGCATAGGAAGAACCGTCCGAACGGAACGGCATCTCCGTCCCCCCCGTCATGTGTATCATGACAATAACTGACTTTGGATGACTATAAGTGACAGGTGGTTTCATCCTGTTCTCTTCTTCCTTTATTTTGTATTCCGAGACAATACCAGTTGTGTAATTTAATAATTTAAGATTTTAAAATATGGATTCAGAAAAGGAAAAGAACCGGCTTTCCGATATCGTTCTCGAGAGGGTCGGACTCACGGGGAACCTTCTGTCAGCTCCCGTTTCCCCATCCCTGGAACCAGTGGTGGAGATACCAAGTCATGGAAGTCAGGTCCGGGCAGGGAAAGTGACAGGTCCGGAGGAACACAGGGAGGACATCGCCTCCCTGCTCGGTGAGGTCTACCGTCCCTGGGATGAGGACGGACAGCCGGGAGGAACACCTCGCCGATAAAACGTTGTCATTGTCCAAGAAGGCATATCATGACAGGAAAGAACGTAAAAGAGCGGATTGGTCTTGGCGGGATGGACGCGGACCGCATCCGTGAGATCATGGGGGAAGCGCCTGCCTGTCCCCGGAAGAGACGTGGAACGTCCGGTAACGACATTATACGTCCCGCAAGGAAAAATGGCCCCATGCAACCATCCGTCTACGGGGAGGAATACCTGCATGGCATTGCGGGCGTGCAGCGTCGGTCGCTGCATATTCCCGCCGCCCTGCACCGGAAACTGTCCATCCTGGCGGGAGCCTCGAGAAACGGAAAGGTCACTCTGGAGGGGTTCATCAACCACCTTGTCTCGCGGCATCTGGAAGAATACAGGGAAACGACGGACATGATTCTGGAGGAGTCCCTGCCCGGCCCGGTCATAAAGGCTCGTCCCCCATGACAGGGGATCTCCCCCGATGGGAGCATTATTTTTGTTTCTGAAACAATAGTGTTTAACTTTTAATGAAAAAGAAGTATGATGAAAAAAGAAAAAGAGTTGTTGGTTGCCATCGCCAGCCAGAAGGGTGGCGTGGGAAAATCCGTCTTTACGGTACTGCTGGCCAGTGTCCTGCATTACCGCAAAGACGTGCGTGTGGCGGTTGTGGACTGTGACTCCCCGCAGCACAGCATCGCCCTGATGCGTGAGAGGGACATGGAGAATGTCATGAAAAATGACGACCTGAAGGTGAACCTGTACCGGCAGTACGAAAGAATCCGTAAGCCTGCCTATCCGGTCATCAAAAGCGACCCGGAAAAGGGGGTGGAAGACCTGCGGCGTTATATGGACGAAAAAGGGGAGACTTTCGATATCGTGCTCTTCGACCTTCCCGGAACGCTCCGCAGCGAGGGGGTGGTTCATACCGTTGCCGCGATGGACTATATCTTTGTCCCGCTCAAGGCGGACAATATCGTCATGCAGAGTTCCCTGCAGTTTACCAAGGTGCTGGAAGAGGAGCTGATCGCCAAGGGGAACTGCAACTTGAAAGGAATCCGGCTGTTCTGGAACATGGTGGATAGAAGGGGACGGAAGAATTTGTATGATGCCTGGAACCGGGTCATCCACAGGATGGGGCTGCGGCTGCTGTCCTCACACATTCCGAACACCCTCCGCTACAACAAGGAGGCGGACCCTGTCTGTAAGGGTGTCTTTCGTTCCACGCTGTTTCCACCCGATCCCCGTCAGGAGAAAGACTCCGGCCTTCCTGAACTGGTGGAGGAGATATGCCATGCCATCGGTCTGGAGGAATCCGATACCGAGCGGTAGCGGATGATAGGATACAGACACCTTGAATAAGGGCTTTTAGCCTAAGATAAAGTAAGATAATTGCATGATAATAAGTTTTTTACAGATGTGACTTCTCCTATAAAAGCATTACCTTAGTAGTGTAATGTGCGCCAAGAGGTCACACAAGTAATTGTTCAGCATCGTGTCTGAACCTATTGTTCCATCAATAGTAGCCTGAAGAGGCGTACGTGACTGGCAACGGTCGGGTGCGAAGCCCTCTTGACAACGACGTTCCAACCTAAGCATCATAGGCGAAGAATGTCAAAGCTGACTGATATGAGTAACCTAAGTGAATCGCCGTACCATCGTGACTATGAATTAGCTCACGGATATTTATGGGCCATTCCAAAAGGCAAGCAGTCAGGATAGTACGCTGTTACATCGTGCTACACGGATGTCGCACTGCTGGTGGATAGGCGGAGTCTAAGTCGGTCGTCAGTTATTTGTGCGAAACTTGGTAAGCCCGTATCTCTCCCGTCAGCCAATAACCGATGGGTGGCCAATTGTAAGAGCGGCCGAATGAGGTGCGGGTAAAGGATTGTGGAGAAAGCGAATGCCATGGTGTAATGCCCTGGATAAAGGTTTCAACGTCACCCTACGCGAAAGCGGGCAGACTTCCACAGGGTAATTCTTTGTGAAACGAATTGTAGAACTTCAAGTATAAAGAAACAGCAAAGGAACAAGGCGCAAGCCGAGTGTGCATCTTCAGCCGGACGCAAAACCGTGTGGAAAGGAATAGACTTCGCACGATGCGAACGTAAGGTATCAATCGTTCACTGACTGCTATGTTCGGTATTAATGCAGACTGAATCCTTAATCATTTATCCAAACTCTTGAAATATCAAAGCCTGATTTAAGTGCAGATAACTGATAGAGTTTGGATAAATGGAAAGTTTGAATAAAATACATTATTATCAATTTCTACAGATATTTTTCCTTGCGCTCACACCCCACTGCATATTTGAGAAAACAGAATGATTTAACATACTATTTTTCATATCCAATCTTTTTTAATACTCCCCATGATAATACTCACTATAAAAAGTCCAATCGAATAATTTTACGCGGTGATAAATGAAATTAATAGAAAGCGATTACCTTTGAAGAAAAAGTCTGTAATTTGGTCAAGAGAAAAGTACAATAGGTCAAAACATGGATATTATAATTCGCTTTATTTGCACTACCATTTTAAATCTAATTGTATTAATCCTTATTATAAACTTTAATATCTGCACTATGAAGAGAAAAGTACTATTAAGCACATTGTTTCTAATACTACATTTCACTGTAGCATTAGCACAGCAAGTAACTATTTCAGGGCAAGTGTTGGATGAGAAGAGTGAACCTCTTATCGGTGCCACGATAAATATCGAAGGTACCACCAATGCAGTAATCACCGATTTAGAAGGAAAGTTCACGATAAAAGTACTTCCTTCTGAAAAACTGGTCATCAGTTATCTGGGATATAAGCCCAAAACTATCACTATCGGAAAGAACCGAAGATTTGATATCATTCTAGACCCTTCAGTCACAGAGATGGATGAGGTGGTTGTTGTAGGCTATGGTAGCCAGCGAAAAAGTGATATTGCAACCGCCGTTGCTTCTGTGAATATAAAAGATATTGTAAACAGTAGTTCTACGCAGACGTTGCAAGCACTACAAGGCAAAATCAGCGGAGTACAGATTATCCCCACAGACGGTTCATTGTCAAGCGGAATGACTTTCAGAATCAGAGGTGTCAACTCCGTCACAGGAGGAACCCAGCCTCTCTTCGTCATTGATGGTGTACCAATGCCTACTCAACAGATCACCAATGAAGATACCGAAACGGTAAACAATCCTCTGCTGGGACTGAATCCAAATGATATTGAATCCAATTTGAATTATTGGAATCCTCGTCCTATCAAAAAGGATAATCCATATTTGACCGTCCAAAGGAAGCTCTCTCCACAGACTGTGGAGGATTTCGCCAATAGACTGTTCATCTACCAGGTAGGAAAAAACAATCATATCGGCTTTCCATTCCGCAAACCCTCCCAGATGGAAATCCTTAACTTTGAAATGAGGAACTATTTTGCAGAGACCAATACCAATTATAAAGCCTTTGCCACGGGTGGTGACAAGGCACAAAGCTGTTGGATGGCCAATTTTGTTCCTTTTGACAAGGTTACAGACATATATCTCTTTGAATCCGCTATTGACGCAATGAGTTTCTACGAAATAAACCATTATACTAAAGAAACCACATGCGCATTCATAAGCACGGGGGGATATGTCACCAAATCCCAAATAGAGAATATAAGCCGTATATTCCCATCTGATAAGGTAAAGTGGAATTGTTGCTATGACAATGATGCCAGCGGTAATGGTTTTGACATCACCACAGCATATTATCTCAAAGGTGAGGAATGTAAAGCTTTTGCAAGGACCAACACTGGAGACACATATAAGACCATCTATTTAAGTTTCCCGGATGGAAACACACAGACCTTCAAAGAAGATGCATTTTCCTCCGGCGAGTATCTTAAACAACATGGTATAGACAATGTAAATATCATCAAACCTTCACGGTACAAAGATTGGAATGAGCTTCTTGTCTATTACAAAAGATTTGATTTGAACCTGGGTCCAGGAATGAAATTCATCCCGGCTATCGAAAAGACCATATCCCAACTGAATCTAAGAGGATATGAACAATTGGCCAATAGTATCAGTTCTTCCACAAAAGAACTGGTGGATTCTCTGCTTGAGCAAGCCAATTACTGCATTTCCGCACCTCTTGCCGAGAGCGGCGCTTATACTCTTATGGTAGACTGTAATATCTTCATGGGGCTGGACACGATGGTACCGGTACCAAGCAACTTATATGTTATAGAAAAGTGCACGCAAAAAAAGATATCGGCACATGCCATAAATGAATTTCTTAAAAAAGAATATATAAACATTTTTAGAGACATGAGTTCATCTGATTTCAAAAATTTTCTAGAGAAAGACATCCTAACTTATACAAAGGGTGCTGTAGAAAAGAATTTTGAGAAAGTGATATTGACTTTCGGATGGAGCCTTAAACCTTCAATTCTAAAAAAAAAGAGTTTTGACTTAGAACATGGTATATAGCATAACAATACAGCATGATACCATAATAGTAGCTGTTTCAAGCAGACATGTTGTCACAATTCCTGCCAGGTTTAATGGAATGATTCTCGGGCTTTGGAACTTGATACAGATTTTCGTTGCCTACTGTAATGAGAATCCGAATTGGGTGAGTAATGTCCGGTCACTGTGGGGTGACCGATTCAAATAGGGACAGGTATGGAACGGATGCCTATTCATGCCCCTATTATAGCTGACACATGGACTTTTATACATTCTTGCACTTTTTAAGTGGGTAAAAAAGTACTATTTGTATTTTATACAAAAAATTGTTTGCTTAATGAAATGGAACATACATTGCCAATGATATTTAATACCTATATATAGGTATTAGATGCGTTTTTATACCCAAAAAATGGTATTTTTATAATCTTTTGTAATATCTAATTTTGCATCCTAAAATAGATCTTTTATCGAAGAGAGATACAGTTTCCTTATATTTGAACTGGGGCTTCTGTAAAGTGCGATAAATATGAGGCTGGAACGGAGCTATCAGAAGAATTTTGGAGAAAATCCGTTTTTTAACTTAGTTAGATCTATCAATGAAAATATAAGTATTTATCTGCGTTGTATTAAGATATAGCATATCAGAACTACAACCATCCCGTTTTTTATTTAGATTTGCAGTTTGCTTTTAATCACTCAAGATCCGTATTACTATGTATGGAACTTAAATAAAGTACTAATATATATTGGATTTTCCTAAATATAATGCAGTTGCTATATTGTTAGACAACAGACGGTTGAGGTCTGTGAGATTATGCAACGGCACCAACAAAAACAACATGTATTTTTAATAATTTTAGTTTTGTTACACACAATGGTTTGTTTTAATTTAAAATTTACATATAATTTTGCATTATTAATAAATATGATGTTACTTATGAAAAAAGGTATTTTGGGGTGTAATATTATATACTTGTTTATACTTATTTGCATAGGAATTGCCCTCCCTATCAAATCGCAAAACAATTACAAAGTAAAACTTACAGGCACTGTTTATGAGTACGACCACAACAACAAGCGTTTGCCTTTAGAATTTGCAGCTGTGTCTATTCCTGAAATTGCACTAGGGACAACCTCTGATGAAAATGGTAGATACATACTGGAAAACGTACCTACTGGTAAAATTCGTATGCAAATTCAATATTTGGGCAAAGTCTCCATTGACACCTTAATAAATGTAAATAAGGATTTGGTTCTTAATTTTACAATGAGGAATGAGGATTTTAAGTTGAAAGAAGTTACAGTAACTGCAACCAACAGCCGTTCAGGCAAATCCACATCTTCTCACATTTCCCGCTCTGCTATGGACCATATGCAAGCGACCAGTTTATATGATGTAATGTCATTGATGCCAGGTGGAATTTCACAGAATCAAGATATGAGTTCGGCACAACAGATTAACATCCGTCAAGTTTCCAGTTCCAGTGGTCCGGAAGCTCCGATGAATGCTATGGGCACCGCAATAATTCGTGATGGTGCCCCCATCTCAAATAATGCTAATCTATCTGCGATGAGCCCTACGGTATTAAGTGGTACGGAAACACCCGCTTCATTGGCCGGAGGTGCCTCGCCGGCTGGTGGAACCGATGTTCGTAGTATTTCTACTGAAAATATAGAGTCTATACAAATCGTTCGTGGTATCCCTTCTGTTGAATATGGTGATCTGACCTCAGGAGCAGTAATTATTAATACAAAAGCTGGTCGTGAGCCGCTACGTGTCAAAGCAAAAGCCAATCCCAATATCTATCAGGTGTCTATGGGAACCGGTTTTGAACTTGGAAAAAAGAAAGGCGCTTTAAATGTAAGTGCAGATTATGCTTATAATACGAATAATCCAATATCCAGTTACCAGCACTATCAGCGTGCCACAACAAAGTTGCTCTATTCAAATACTTTCTTTAATAATAAGTTACGTACCAATTCCAGCTTTGATTTTATTTATGGTAAGGATCAACGTGAACGTAATCCTGATGATGAACAAACTAAAACAGCTTCGGAAGGCCGCGATATAGGTTTTACTTTGAATACCAATGGTACATGGAATATAAATAAGGGCTGGTTAAAAACACTACGCTATGTATTGTCAGGTACGTATATGGATAAAGACAGTTATTATGAAACCGTATACAGTTCTGCTACATCTCCTTATTCCATGACCACTACAAACGGTGCGGTACTTAGTAACTTTGCAGGTCAGCATATCTATGATGCCAATGGTAATCAAATTACTAATTTTGGACCGGAAGACATAAATCATTATGCTGTTTATCTACCAAGCAGCTATTTGGGACACTATGAGATCGATAGTCGTGAAGTTAATTTGTTTGCTAAAGTGACGAGTTCTCTATTCAAGGCGAGCGGTCATGTAAACAACCGCATCTTGATTGGTGCGGATTTCCGGAGTGACGGTAACGTTGGTAAAGGAAAAACTTATGACCCAAGTACTCCTCCTTATCGTAGTCAATACGGTCATAATTCATCTTTCCGTCCACGTAACTATAAGGATATTCCTTTCATTAACCAATTTGGTGCATATGTGGAAGATAATTTCAAATGGTCCATAAGCGGTACGCATGATTTGAACATTCAGGCTGGTGTGCGTTATGATCATACCTCAGTAGTAGGAGGCATTTTCTCGCCACGTGTAAATGCATCCATTGATTTGATTCCGAATCTATTAAGTCTTCAGGGAGGTTACGGTATTGCTGCAAAGATGCCTTCTCTTCTCTATTTATATCCAGAAAATGCATATTTTGAATATATCAATATAAATGAGCTTACCAATGAAAATATTCCGGAAAGCCAGCGCTTGTTTATGACTACCACAGAAGTTCGGCAAGTAGATAACTCAGATTTGAAGATTGCCCAAAATCATAAAGCAGAAGTCGGTTTTAATTTACGAGTGGGTAAAACCAATCTGAATGTAATAGCTTATAAGGAGCGTCTGAAGGATGGTTATGTAATGAGCCAAACCTTCAACACCTTCAATACATTTATCTACAATGAATACCAGCGCACAGAAAACGGGATAGAGCTTAGTAGTAGCCTACCGGTATTGTCTACTTATGCAAAACCAACTAATAATTTAAATATAGAAACTAAAGGTTTAGAATTTGATTTGAATATCGGACGTATTGATGCTATCCGTACGGCCTTCCAAATAAATGGCTCATGGATGCGTACTAAGAGTTGGCGTCAGGGTTATAGCTTCTATGACAATAGCGAAGATGCTGCTTCAGCCCGTAAACCGGTGGCCATTTATTCTCAAGAAGGCAATGCAAGTTACAAACAACAATTTGTAACGACTTTACGTGCCACTCACAATATCCCGCGTATCGGTTTTGTTGTTACGATGACAGCACAAGCTATTTGGCAGCAGTCTAATTGGAATACATTTGGAAACGATTCTATACCTGTGGGCTATTTAGCATTGGAAGATGCGTCTGTAAATATGTTTCCCAAGGGGAAATATACCACTACCCAGCAAGTAAAGGATGCAGGATATGGATATATGTTGAATAATGTAAGTCATAATAATGCTATAAAAGAATCATACAGTCCTTATTTTTGTTTTAACTTGAATGTAACTAAAGAAATTAGCAATATGCTACGTGTTTCTTTCTTTGCCAACAATATGTTCAGAAGTTATCCGCGCAGAGAATCCAAACGTAATCCGGGTTCATATATTCAATTGAATAACCGATTTTTCTTTGGGCTGGAATTATCACTCACTTTATAATGTTTAGGAAGTTATGAAAAAATATTTAATATATTTGTTTACATTGGCAAGTACCCTTTTGATAGGATGCGATTCGTTCAGGGACATGTCTGGCACAGCAGAAGTGAATCCTATCACAGTGGATGTATATTTGGATATTACCGTTGAAAATATATCCACACTGAAAGATCTGACTGTAAAGTTCGACAATTACGATGAAGATTTACATTATGTAAAAGAAGTAACTGATAATAGTGTGAAAGTTGACGGAATTATCCCCGGAATTTATTCGGTAACAGTATCCGGTACAGCGATCGATACAGAAAACAATGAATACTACATCAATGGCAATTCTGTAAATGCGGCATTATTTAAGCATGGTAGCGCATTGAATATTGAAGTACAAGGGCTTAAAGTGAGCCCATTAATATTCAAGGAGATTTATTATTGCGGTAGCCGTCCGGAAAAAGGAGGAGTCTATTTCCGAGACCAGTTCTATGAGATATACAATAACTCTGCTGACATTTTGTATTTGGACGGTATTTATTTCGCAAATTTAACTCCGGGTACAGCTACCACTAAATTACCTATTTGGCCGGAAGCGGACGGTAATAATTATGCATATGGAGAACGTGTGTGGAAATTTCCAGGAAATGGAACCGAATATCCGTTAGCGCCAGGTGAATCTTGCATCATTTCTCAATTTGCCGCTAACCATCAGTTGGACATCTATAACCCTCAAAGTCCTATAGACGGCAGTAGTTCTGAGTTTGAGTTTAATATGAATAATCCAAACTTCCCTGACCAGGCAGCTTATGATATGCAACATGTTTTCTACCAAGGAAAAGCAGAGATGGGAAGTATACCACAATATTTGACATCCGTATTCGGAGGTGCTTATGTGATTTTTCGTGTTCCTGAAGGAGAAGCTTGGGATCCGGTCAACGATGAAAATATGAAGACAACAGATCTTAGCAAACCGAACAGCAATGTTTATTATGCAAAAATACCTATTAAATATGTATTGGATGCTGTTGAAGCAGTAAACAATGAGTCAAAGATGAATGCAAAACGTGTCCCCGGTGTACTTGATGCAGGTATTACTTGGGTAGGAGCTACTTATTGCGGTTTAGGTATTGCTCGCAAATTGTCCACAGACGAAGAAGGTAATCCTATTATTCGCGAAGAAACAGGTACATATATATATCAGGATACAAACAACAGTACGGATGACTTTGAACGTGGCGTTGTTCCTGTAATGCGTCGTAATGGAGCAAAAATGCCTTCATGGAATCACACATTGTAATAATTAACTAAAAAGACAGAACAATGAAAAAACAATATATGAACTATATGAAAAGCTGCCTGCTGGTAATGATAGCCTGCCTTGTAAGTATGGTGGGAGCGGCACAGGGCTTCTCTCCCGCCGCTATGGAACAATTGAAAACAAGACGACTATGGTCTCATTCACAGAATGCTGCCGGTATGCCATTCGATGATATTCAGAATTATTCGAATGTTATATTGGGATATGACTTACAGGACGGAAACTATTGCCGTCCGCAAGAGGGGCAGAAAGAGGCTATCGTAGGTGTATCCAGTGAAGGCTTTATCAATCTGAAAAATGCATATGTGTGGGGAGCATTTAATTTTGCACAAAAAAATCTGACAGATGCCGGATATAACGCCTCCATTGCCGATCCATTCAGGGGAATGCCTTACTATGTCGCAGACCAGCACTTAAGCAAATGGAGAAATCAATATTACGATCTGAAGTTTCGTGCAGCTACTCCTTTACTTGGTAATCATTGGGCATTGGGGTTGGAAGGTAATTATGTAGCTACATTAGCTGCCAAACAGCGCGACCCGCGTGTGGATACCCGTTTTTATACGCTGGGACTGACGCCGGGGATTACTTACAAGTTGAATAATTCACACAAGTTTGGTGCAAGTTTCAAGTATAGTTCTATCAAGGAAGACTCAAGAATGAGTAATGTCAACTCTTATGTGGATCAGGACTATTATATATTATACGGTTTGGGAACAGCCATAAAAGGAATAGGCAGCGGTGTAACCAGCAATTATATTGGAGACCATTTCGGTGGAGCTCTCCAGTACAACTTCAGTATGCCCTCTTTCAATTTACTGCTTGAGGGCAGTTACGATGTAAAAGCGGAAACTGTTCAGCAGAGCTATACGACTCCTAAAAAAATAGCCGGTGTAAAAGATAAAACTGCTCATGTTTCTTTAACGATGATTCAGGAAGGAAAGGACTATACCAATTATATGAGAACCACATATACAAATCGTAACATCGATGGTATTCAGTATATTTCTCAACGCGATAACTCTGAATCACAAAGTGGCTGGGTGGAATTATATAATAACATCCGTTCTACGTACAAGGCACAAACCGCTTCTCTTAATTATGCATTAAGCAGAAACCGCGGGAATGAATATAGTTGGAAAGCAGAATTAAATGTGAATTATACCAAGCAAGACGATGAATATTTAATGCCTAATTCTGTACAGAATGCAGAAAATTTATCTTTAGGCTTAGGTGGCAAAAAAAATTTTGTTTTAGGCAATAGTTTGAATCGCAGGCTTTTAATAGATGTTCATGTTGCGTATAACAATAATCTGGGAGGTGAATATGTATATGGTGGCAGCCATGCAGACTATCCAACTGTAACCGAATTACAACAAGGGCTGACTAATTATTATACCTGTGATTACTATCGT
Source organism: Bacteroides sp. OF03-11BH (assembly GCF_003604005.1). Taxonomy (NCBI): domain Bacteria; kingdom Pseudomonadati; phylum Bacteroidota; class Bacteroidia; order Bacteroidales; family Bacteroidaceae; genus Bacteroides; species Bacteroides sp. OF03-11BH. The sequence goes on from NZ_QTMW01000043.1 coordinate 43,167, forward strand.
ATTGGCGGGTCGATAACGTATTCGCAACAAGTCAGAGAAAACAGACGTATGAACTTATTTGCAAAAGTTGTATTCGATCGTGTAAATACCTCTGACTATGATTATGATGGGCGTACTCATTTATCGATAAGTTTAGGATGTAATTTTTAATGCTACATAACGAAATCTATATTACAAAACATGCGTAAATTAATAACTGGAAGTTTGATGCTCTGCAGCATATTATCTCTGCGGGCACAGACATTTGTTAAACCGGCTGTGAAAGTAAAGGACACCTCTTTTGCTGTAATTACAGATAAAGGGACATTTCAGGCTTGTGAAGCCGAGCTTAAAGCCTATCAGGAGATTCTAGGAATGGAAGGGTTGCCTACGTTCATCGTATACAATGAATGGAATAAACCGGAAGATGTAAAGAAAGTTATTGTTAAGCTCTACAAAAAGGATAAATTGGAAGGAGTGGTATTTGTCGGTGATATCCCTATTCCAATGCTCCGCAAAGCCCAGCATATGACTTCCGCTTTTAAAATGGATGAGAAAAACAATGACTGGAGAGATTCTTCAGTGCCCAGCGACCGTTTCTACGATGATTTCGACCTACAATTCGATTTTTTGAAACAGGACAGTGTCGAAAATAATTTCTTCTATTATAATTTGGCTATAAAATCTCCACAGCAAATTCGGTGTGACATATATTCTGCACGTGTCAAAGCTGTTGATAACGGCGAAGAACCGCATGCGCAAATCAGCCGCTATTTTAAAAAAGTGGTGGCTGAGCACCAGATAAACAATAAATTAGACCAATTCTTCTCCTATACAGGTGATGGCTCTTACTCTAACTCATTGACTGCATGGACACCGGAAACCTTTACTATTCGCGAACAAATGCCGGGCGTATTCGATAAAGAGGGACGGGCCCGTTTCATCCGTTATAATTTCAGCGATTATCCCAAGGACGATGTCATTAATATGCTGAAACGCACAGATCTGGACTTGTCTATTTTTCATGAGCATGGTATGCCCGAACGTCAATATCTTTCCGGTAGTCCCGCTACTAATAGGTGGAATGCTCATGTAGATGCAATGAAGTACTATTATCGTGGTTTAGCGCGTAGAAAGCAAAACAACAAAAAGTCTTTCGACGAAATGCTGGATATGATGAAAAACACATACGGTTTGGACACTACTTGGATTGCAGGCTATGATGATCCCAAAGTAATTGCAGAAGATTCTTTACTAGACCTGCGCACCGGTATTATCCTGTCGGAAGTTACAGAGTTTAAGCCTAATAGCCGTATGGTAATTTTCGATGCATGCTATAATGGTGATTTCCGAGAAAAAGATTACATTGCCGGACGTTATATCATGTCGGAAGGAAAATGCGTAACTACTTTTGCCAATTCAGTCAATGTACTGCAAGATAAAATGGCAAACGAGATGCTCGGCCTGTTAGGTATGGGAGCACGAGTGGGGCAATGGGCTAAATTGACGAATATTCTCGAATCGCACATTACCGGTGACCCTACTCTACGTTTTCAATCTATCAATGAGGTAGATGCCAATGCTTTGTTCAAAGAACCATATAGCGAGTCCCGCATGTTGGAGTTATTACAGTCGCCCTATGCCGACATACAGAATTTTGCTTTGCACAACCTTTATCGCAATGACTATCCGGGTATTTCTGATTTATTAAGAAAAACTTTTGAAACTTCCTCGTTCATGATGGTACGTTTCACCTGCTTGGCATTGCTTGAGAAGATTAGTGACAAAAACTTCCGGGAAGTCTTACACTTGGCCATTACGGATTCCTATGAATTTATTCGTCGCACCTCTGTTCGTATGATGCAACATGTGGGACTGAACGAGTATGTTTATCCGCAAATCAAAGCCTATGTAGAAGACAACCTATCCGAGCGTGTGGCATTTAATGTGAGTTTGGGGCTTCAAGTCTTTGATCAGGCAGCCGTACAGGCGGCAATTGATAAAGTAATGGCTGAGACCTATGTGTTGCAAGACAAGGAGGAGATGCGTAAGGTTTTGGAGAATGCCAATAATAGTCGTAGCATGCAAAAAGAGTTATTAAGCAAAGAAACTTCCGAACGTTGGCGCATCCTTTATTGCAATTCTCTGAAAAATCATATGGCACATGCCTGTGTAGACGGCCTCTTGGCTTTACTTACCGACTCCAGTGAAAGTGAAAAGCTAAAAACCTGTTTATTGGAGGCTTTTGCTTGGTTCACTCATTCTTATCGGAAGCCTGACATCCTTCGGGTATGCGATCAACTGAGAAAAGATAAGAGCTTATCCGAGAACCTTCGTGAAGAAGCCGACCGTACATATTACAGACTTAAAAATTAATTGGCCATGATTAAAAAAATAATATATCTGGCATTTCTTTTGCCATTGGCAGGAAATGCACAAACAACAGTCATAAAGCCATTGGTCAAACAACCTACCGCTTTTGCTATCATAACAGATAACCAAACTTATGCAAATACCAAAGATGCCATGCATCAGTACAAAACTGCGGTTGAAGATGATGGTTTGGCAACTTATCTGATCAGCGGTGACTGGCAAAATCCAGATCAAGTCAAACAGATAATCATCAAAACATATCAAGAATGCCCTTCATTGGAAGGTCTGGTTTTAATCGGCGATGTGCCTGTCGCATTGGTACGTAATGCGCAACACATGACTACTGCATTCAAAATGAATGAGAAAGCCTTTCCTTGGGATCAGTCTTCCGTACCTACCGACCGCTTTTATGATGATCTGAACTTAAAGTTTGAGTTCATCAGGCAAGACTCAGTAAATCATCAGCATTTCTACTACAAATTGACAGAAGACAGTCCCCAGCGGCTAAATCCTACTTTCTATTCAGCTCGTATCAAGTATCCGGAAAAAAAGGAAGGGGATAAATATGCGGCCATTGCCTCATATCTGAAGAAAGCTGCTGCTGCCAAGGCAGATAAGCATAATCAATTAGATCGGGTATTCTCATTCAATGGTGCTTCTTACAATTCCGATTGCCTGATTGTATGGATGGATGACGAAAAAGCTTATATGGAGAACTTTCCATTAGCTTTTGGTCGTCAAATGGGATTCAAACATTGGAACTTCCGAATGAAACACCCTATGAAATATAAGTTATTCAGCGAATTGCAACGAAAGGACCTTGACTTATTTATGTTTCATGAACATGGAATGCCAACAGGGCAGCTTATTAATGATGAATTGGCATGCACTGATTTCAATAATCGTTATAAAATGTTGAAGAGTACACTTTATAATGCAGTCATGTCCCATGTTGGAAAACGTGACAAAGACACCTTACGTATTCAGATGCAGGAAAAACGACAAGTGAATGAGGTGTTTTTTAAAGACCTGGACAATCCTAAGTTCTGGGAAGCAGACTCTCTTCACTACGCTGATGAACGTATCGTAACGGAAGATTTAATGAAGAGAAATCTTTCCACTAATCCGAAGATGATAATGTTTGATGCGTGCTACAACGGTTCTTTTCACGAAAACGACTATATAGCAGGACAATATATCTTTAATGACGGTCAGACATTAGTAGCACAAGGAAATACCCGTAACGTATTGCAAGACCGCTGGACTATTGAAATGATTGGTTTGTTGTCCCATGGTGTACGAGCCGGGCAATACAATAAGCTAATCGTATCACTTGAAGGTCATTTGTTTGGTGATCCCACTTTCCGTTTTGCTCCTATCGAAGCCAATACTTTAAGTACCGATATAACAATACACAAAGATGACAAAGCCTATTGGAAGAATTTGTTAAACAGCCCATACGCTGATGTACAAAGTTTGGCCATGCGTATGCTGGCTGACGCCGATACCCAAAAGGAATTATCTCCGTTGCTCCTGAAGAAGTACCGGGAAAGTGGCTTCAATACGGTTCGTATGGAAGCTATCAAGTTGTTGAGCCGTTATCAGGACGACAACTTCATCGAAGCATTACGCGAAGGTTTGAACGATACTTATGAAATGGTAGCTCGCCAAAGTGCCATTTATGCTGGATTTGTAGGTGACGATTCCTTATTGCCCGCTATTGTGGAAGCATTGGTCGAACATAATGAACGCTTACGCGTACAAATGAGTGCCAACAAGGCTTTAAGCCTTTATCCGAAAGAGAAAGTAGAAAAGACAATAGAAGACTTTTATGCAAAAGTTGACCGTTTGAATGAAAACGAAGAGAAAAAACGATTACTAAGAAGCCTGGAAAGAATGTTTGTACAAGAGGCAAAAGTCCATCAGACCTTGATGGATGTAGCTGCACCGGAAGCAAAACGTATCAGTGCAATCCGCAATGTGCGTAACTATACATTCCATTTCCACGTGGATGATTATTTGAATGTAATTCGTGATGCCGGTAATCCACAGGAAGTACGTGTAGTAATGGCCGAAGCATTAGGTTGGTTTACTAATTCTGTACAACGGCCACACATTCTTGAAGAAATAAAGAAGATGCAACAAACAGCCAATCTTCCGGAAGATTTAAAAGCAGAGCTTGAACAGACAATCAAAAGATTAAGTTTATAAATATGAATAAATACATCCTTTTGGCAATTACCGCTTTGTGCTTACAGGATATGCAGGCGCAAACAGTTGTACATCCTAGTATAAAAACAAAGACTACTTTTGCAATTGTAGTCGATCAGAAAAGTTATGATGAAGCGAAAAGTGAAATTGATGCTTATCGTACCAGTATAGAAAAAGAAGGTTTAGGTACTTACTTGCTAATTGATGATTGGAAAAGGCCCGAACCTATTCGTGAGCAACTTGTCAAATTGCATGAGAATGAGAAAACGCCTTTGGAGGGTTGCGTATTTATAGGTGACATCCCTATTCCAATGATTCGTGATGCACATCATCTATCTTCGGCTTTCAAAAGGTCTCCCAAAGCCAATTGGCAGAAATCAAGCGTTCCTTCCGACCGTTATTATGATGACTTCGGATTAAAATTTGATTATATTAAACAAGACAGTTTGATACCTGACTATCATTATATGACATTGCGTGCTGATTCTAAACAGTATATTTCACCGGATATTTATTCGGCCCGTATCCGTCCATTACATTTAGAAGGTGAGAACCGTTATCAGATGCTACGCGATTACTTAAAAAAGGCAGTTGCCGAAAAAGCAAAGCAAAATGCATTTGACCAACTGACTATGGCCCGTGGCCATGGTTACAATTCTGAAGATCCTTTGGCATGGAGCGGTGAGCAAATAGCCTTACGTGAGCAATTGCCGCAAATATTCAAATCGGGTAATACAGTGAAGTTCTATGATTTTAACATGCGCTATCCGATGAAACCATTATACTTGAACGAGATTCAGCGCGAAGGATTAGATGTCATGCTATTCCATCACCACGGTGGCCCCACCATGCAGTATATCAATGGCTATGAAAATGGTTCCGGTATTAATTTGAGTATTGAGAATGCCAAAATATTCTTGCGAAGCAAAGTGCCTTCATACGCCAAGAAACATGGGCGTGAAGCTGCTATCAAAGAATATGCCAAGCAGTATGGGGTGCCTGAAAGTTGGTGTGCGGAAGCTTTCGATGAGGAGAAAATAAAATCGGATTCCATTGTAAACCGTAATATGGATATCTATACTGAAGATATTCGTCTTTTGACTCCTAATGCGCGTTTTATATTGTTCGATGCTTGTTTCAACGGTTCTTTCCATTTGGATGACAACATTGTAGGCTCTTATATATTCAATAAGGGTAAGACCATTGCTACTATGGGATGTACGGTTAACACCATTCAAGATAAATGGCCGGATGAATTTCTCGGCTTGTTAGCTGCCGGTATGCGCATCGGGCAGTTCACTCGTTTTACCTGCTTCTTGGAAAATCATCTGATCGGTGACCCGACTTTTCACTTCACCAATAATGCCGGGCTGGATATGGACATCAACCAAGCTTTAGTTGCGCAGGAAGGAAATGTTACATTCTGGAAAAAACAGCTGAATTCCCCTATGGCTGACATGCAGGCAATGGCGCTCCGTCAATTGTCAATGGCAAATTATAGTGGTCTCGTTGAGTTGCTGAAGAAAAGTTACCACGAATCGAACTATTTCGTTGTGCGGTTGGAAGCATTACGCCTATTAGCTTTGAACTATCCGACAGAGGTTGCCGATGTATTGCAGACAGCCATGAACGACAGTTATGAACTGATCCGTCGTTATGCGGTGGAATACGTTGAAAAGAATTGCAATCCGGAATTGTTGCCGGCATGGATAGAAAGCTATTTATTACGCGGACATGAAAACCGCCATCGTTTCAGAATTTTTAGTGCTATCAACACGTTCGACCATGATATGGCTTTGAATGAATTGAAGAAACAGGCTGCCGATTGGTCTTTCTACGATTCTTCCTATGTGAATGAATTGTTAGAATACCTTCCTCGCCAAAAGAAAGGACTTGAAAGAGATTTTGCACTTATTGACAGTCCGGAAAGTACTACCAAACAGATACAAAGCGAAATAAGTAGGTTCCGAAATAAACCTATTGCTAAAGCTATTGAGCCATTACTGAACATTATAAAAAATGAAAGCCAAGAAGAAGAACTTCGCATATTGGCTGCTGAAACATTAGGCTGGTATAATTTATACTATAATAAAGCAGATATAATCAAAGAACTTAACACATTTAGAACTTCCAATCAAAAGCTAATGAACGAAGTTACCAAAACAATTAATAGGCTGAAAAGTCAAAATAGGTAGAATCATCCAAACGATGAGATAGACCGGATCCAAAGGGCGGTTCTGCCATTCCTGAGCAGCCTGGTTGACTTTGTTCGTGATGATGGAAATAGCTGATGTGGACAGTTCTATCTCATAGATTTCACGCATCTCCTCTTCTATGTCTGACACGCTCATTCCTTTGGCATATAGGGAGATAACAAGTTTTTCTTTAATATTATCGACACTATACAGGGACATTCAGTAAATGTCTATAGTATAACTCCTCAACCAGTTCCAGACACCAATCGTAAGTATTCGGCCAACTACAGGTATTAAACCTTTATATACAAC
>NZ_QTMW01000044.1:0-48853 GCF_003604005.1 Bacteroides sp. OF03-11BH
AAAAGGTCTTTAAATCTAGCTGAAGCATAAAATTAGAAGTTTAACAAACTAAGTAGCAGAAGTATATGCAAATCATTCAATTTGTTTTTTCGGTCATCATCGCTCTTTGTGCAGTGGCTATGTTTGTCGGAGCGGTAATAACGCCAAGTCCGATAAAGGTTGTGTCGGTTACGTTGTTGGCTCTTATTTGCCTATTCTCCTTGTTTCTCGTGAAATTGGCTTATTGTGAAATGAAATCTAAAAATGATATACTATGAAAGTGTCAGAACAATTTAAAAGTACCATCAAGGCATACCTTGATAATATGGCAGCGGTGGATAGTCTGTTTGCTCCAGTCTATCAAAAACCTACAAAGAATATAGATAATTGCATTACCTATATTTTAAACCAAGTGAAGAAAAGCGGTTGCTGTGGTTTTAGTGATGATGAAATTTTTGGTATGGCGTTGCACTATTATCAGGAAGATAATATTGAGGTGGGTAGCCCATTGAAATGTAATGTAGTCGTAAATCATCATGTTGAATTGTCAGAGGAAGAAAAGAAAGCGGCTCGTGAGGCTGCTATCAAAAAATTGCAGGAGGAAGAATTGGCAAAGTTGAAGAAGCGTCAACAAGCTAAACGTGAGAACAACACCGAAGTACAAACCCAGTTAACTCTTTTTTGATATGAAACCCAAGACAAAATTACAAATGGAAATCGTGAATGGGAGCAGGAAGTTAGCTCCCGTTTCAGAGGCTCAAAAGCGTTATGCCTATAAACATTGCTTTGTGCATTATTTCAAGCGTGATGCAAAGGGGAATTGCTTTTGTTTGGATTGTGGGCATACATGGCGGGATAAGGAAGATAAGAAAAACTGTAAATGTCCTCATTGCGGTATGAACCTGAAATTGGAGAATAGCAGGAAAAGGACGGCTGTATATAAAGAATATTTTTGTGTGATTACTACATACAAGCAATATCAAGTTATCCGTTTTTTTATGGTGGACTGCCGGCTGAAAAAAGGGTCTCCGGCTAATTACTTTATAATTGAGGCGGTACAGTGTTGGATGAATAAAGAGGGCAAGACAGAAACGCTGTCTTTGCTGCGGGGCATGTCTATATTTTATTACGATGCATGGATATATGGAAGTTCTTTGGAATTGCGTAAGCGGAATGTGCATCATGACCGTATTTATGATATTTGCCCGGCAGTTATCTATCCGAGAATGAAAGTGATACCCGAACTTACGAGGAATGGATTTAAGGGTGCCTTTTATGATATTTGTCCGAGTTCCTTCTTTATGACATTATTAACTGATAATCGGATGGAGATATTATATAAGGCAGGGCAAATGAATTTGTTCTTGAGATTTTTAGAGAGAAAATACGGTATAGATAAGTATTGGACGTATGTAAAAATCTGTTTAAGACATGACTATGTGATACATGATGCGGACTTGTGGCTGGACTATGTGGATATGCTGATAGAAAATAAATTGGATGCGAGAAATCCTCATTATTTGTGTCCGTTGAATGTAGAAGAAGCGCATGATTGGGTGATGGGGAAATGTAAGAAAAAATATTCTGAAAAGGATGAAAAAGACTATATTGCTGCCAAATCACGTTTCTTTAATCTTTCGTTTGCGGATGGAAATATTATGGTTCGGGTATTGGAAAGCCTTTCGGACTTTTACAAAGAGGGAAAGTTGCTGCATCATTGTGTATTCAGCAACGCCTATTATAAGAGAGAAGATTCGTTGATAATGTCGGCAACGGTGGATGGAAGGCGCATGGAAACGGTGGAGTTTTCACTTAGCAGGATGGAGGTGTGCCAGTGTCGTGGAAAGTCTAACCAATTATCAGCCTATCATGACCGGATTCTGAATTTGGTACGGGATAATATACCGTTGATAAGGGAAAGGATGGTAGTGTAATGAATAGCCCACACATCTAAATGTGTGGGAGTTCTTTTTTGGAAGACGCCCAAAAAAGAACCCCAAAAAACGTTGTCGCTACACATCGTTACGCTCGGATTATTTGCTTGTCGGCTTTAGTTTGCCGATACATTTTTCCATGTCGGGGGACAATAGGAAAGAAGCCGTCTTTTTCTGCTGCACCCCTGAGTGTGGCTGGACGATGGCATACCTGCATTTTAATATCTTGCCGATAACTTCCGTACTGTCACGGTGCAGGTACATGGCTTTCATGGCATCCGTTGCTTTCAGGCTTTTTTCGGCTTCCATATAGGCGGAAAAGGACGGTTTGAATAAGGCACGGGGACTTTCCGCTTTCTGTATGACAGCGGATAATTGTGCGCTTTTGTTGTTCAGGTAGCACAGGCTGTCCGATACGGTGACGTCTTCTGTTTCCAACACTTCCAGTAGTTCGAACTTTAAATCCGTCCAGGTGCCGTGAGAATCTGTCTGAACCCATTCCGCAATGGCCTTCTCATAGCCGGGTTTGCTGCATGAGGAAAAGGCAATGAGCAGCATACAAAAAAATAAATGCTTGATATTCATATTGATCTGATTTTATAGGTTGTCGTATTATGTGATGGAGCAAATCTATGAGGTTACTGGCCGTCCTCCGTGGAGGAACAGATGCCACACGAGATTTTCAGATCATCGTTCCAATCCTTGTTTTCCGAAAGTTCGACGTTCTTCAGTTTCCGTACCTTGTTGCGGAGTTCATCGTTACTCAGGCTCTCGACATCAGTCGTATCGCCATGAAAGTAACGATGCAGCCATAGAGTGTACTTGTGCCCTTGTTTGTCGTTGTCAAAGATGCTCCGGAGCTCCTTTACCTGGTTCTTGTCAAGAATCAGGCGTAATAGCCTCATTTGTCCTTCCGTGAATGTCCCTTCCGTAGATACATATACAAGATTGAGGTCGTTTCCGGAATGGCGTAATTGATAGTGGGAGATACAGTCTATAAATGACTCCCCAATGTAGAGAATGTCTATCGGGCGGCTTTTGTCATGGTTGCTGGTCGCCAGACAGTCGAACTTGCCACCGATAATCCCTTTGAATGTTTCATTTCGTTGAGAAATGGCTTGCACACCGTTTTCATTGTACATCTTGATGCACACGTTGCGGTAAACACTCCCTTTGTTCTTTACCTCACGGATAAAGAAAGTGTCTTTGAAGAACCGGCTTTCAATGCTTTCTTTCAGGATACCTCTTTTCTGGAGATAATTGCCCTTGTAGGGTTGTAGCTGGCTCAAGTAGAATTGAAGTTCGTCCGCTCTCATGCTTGTGTTACCTACTTCATACCGGCTTTTTTCGGGTGTCGTGATGCGGTTGGTGTTGATGTAGTTCTGAAGGATCTCCCCCACCTCGCGCAAGGACGGCATTTTTCCGGTTGTTTCAAATAGATGTTCCTGCATCAGATCCATGATACTGCGGCCACGCACGCTGTCACTATGCACGTCCCAATAGGTGTATTGGTTCTGCGAGTTCCGCTTGATGACGATGGTATGCGTTCCGTTGCTCATTTTGGGACAGGAGTTGGAAGAGCCTTCCACGATTTTCCATCCTAGTTCCAGCAGGAAATCGGGCAGAGAAATGGTTGTTTTTATCTGATTGAAATCGACTTTCATAACGTTGACTGGATTAGTTGAATCTCATTTTATCTGAGCTTAGATTATAAATGAGAAAGATTATCTTTCATAAAGATAAGAAATATCATCTAAATATGGAAGAGAAAGTATATGTTTTTTGATTCGTCTGCATTTTTATTTCAAGGTACTGTAAACCAAATCAACAGTAGTGTCTATACCGGGAACGGCCTCCAACTGTTTGCTCTGGTTGAATACGCTTTCCCCGTCTTTTTTTATCTGCATGGTGATGATAGCACTCTCTTTTGAATAGAGAATGCCTTGCACGGTAATTTGGCTGACAGGCTTTTCCGTGCTGTATTCCGCTTTATCGGTGAAACTCTCATCTACGGAAGCTGCGGAGGTACCGGTGCGTTCGTTCCTGAATCTCACGCCGTCAAGATTATATATATGCACACTGCCTTTGGGTGAGGAACCGGTTACGGCTACGGTGATGTGATACATGCCGGCTTTGTCTGTTTCCGATTGGATTTCCTCTTTGTTGCATGAAGCGGCCAATAAGCAGGCTGCCGCTAATAATGAATGAATTTTTCTCATGGTAGGATTCTTTTGTTGAATGTTATCGGATGATTTTTTGTTCTGTCTTGTGTGTCCCGGTTGGCGGAACTGCTGACTTTTCTTTTAATTTGTCCTCTATCTTTTTGAGGATGGCGTTGACATCTTCAATGATTTTGATGTAGTTCTGCTGGATAATCTCTTCCAGGATTTCCAGTTCCATCTCTTCTTTGCCGTTGCCCAGTTTGACCGGTAAGGAGAAACGGGGTATCTCCTTCTCTTCAAAACGGCACATATCCATCTGCACGCTGAAGAATGGCGGCTTGCCTCCGGCAATCTTGCCAATGAAGTGTCCGGCTGCTTGTCCGGCAATGTCCCTTGCCTTTAAGACTTTTTCTTTTTGCAGGCTCTCCGTGACACTGTTATTGCCACCGGCTTGGTGTGAATAAGATTCTTGCGCTTCTTTCTTCTCCCCAAGCAAGTTCTCGATGTCTTTGGCGGTCTTCTCATTTCCGGTCATACCGTAAGCCTGCGTTCCGCAGGAGGCTTTCAGGATGTTGGCACTTTTCTCTCCATAGTCCCTGACCGCTTGGTTGAAGTCCTGAACGGCGAGAATGGTAGCGACATTGTGCTTCCGGGCGGTTCCGATGAAAGTGTCAATGCCTTGCAACAGGATGGTCGGAAATTCATCTACCATGAATATGCTGGTCGCTTTGCCGGGATTGTTCATCTGTGACATCAAGACGCTGCCGATGCAGGAAATAGCAGGGGAAACGGCTTCCTTGATGGTGGGCGCATTGCCTACGCATAACAGCGTTGGGTGTTCCTTGTTGGTTATATCCAAAGAGAACTCTTCTTCGGGAAGTGGCGACAACACCCAGAAGATGTATTTGTTGTTCAGGAGTACCAACGGAGTCTGTGCGGATGATACGGCTCCGGCTGTCTGCTGTTGTGCACCCAGTTTCCAGGCGGTCAGCATGGAGGACATGTTCAATGCGATTTCAGGATCTTCCGACAGCCAGTGGAATACTAGGTTGCTGTCAGAAAGGGCAAGGGCTATCACATGGGGCAGCGTACAGATACCAAGCTTCCTTTCCTTGAAACATTTATAGGCGATTGAATAGACGTAGTTGATGGCATTGTTGGCCCAAAAGTCGGTCTTTTCCTTCCAGCTTGCTTCCAGATTCTTCATCAGTGTCATGATGATATTGCGGATGAATAGCGATTCGTTTCCCTTTGACATGTATTGCGGAGAAAGTACGTTCACCCTGACCGTGCGTGACATATCCACAAAGTTGATATAGGCGAAACGGGGTGTTTCCATCCCCTTGTTCCGGAAATGTTCGATGCTTCCGTATGCGATACGTGAGAGGATGGGTGACTTGTCCTTGGTGGGATCACCCTCCCAATCGTACACGAATCCGGCATAGTTGCGCTCGGCGCACTGGTAGATGATTCCCTTGATCCAGCTCTCTGATTTACCGCTTCCCGGACCGCCGTCGATATAGACATTCTGCTGCGGCTTATGGATGACCAGCGGCCCGGAGGCGGTTTCAAAGCGGAAGTAGAAAGCCGATTCTTCCCGGCTTAACCCGAAAATGCTATCATCGGATTGGGCATGACGCCGGATGAAATAAGGCAGAGTCTTGATGACAAGCAGCGTGTACGCTACGAATAGAATGGGAAATACAAATAGGTTATACCACGCTGATAACCGGCTGAATCCGACAACCAGCATGGATGCCGTAACCAGTGTCATACTGGTGTAAACCCATTTCTTGTTTTCGTCTTTCACTTTGCCAACCGGAAAGAGAAAAGCGAGGCCTCCGATCAGGATAACGTAGAGAAACCGGAATAGGATATCCTTCTCCATCAGCCTTTCCCACATGGCCGGATTACGTAGTGGAGCGTATAATCCCGTAACGATAGCCCACTGAAACAGTACGGCTGTCCCGATGAGCGTGGATAGCAGGATCAGGATGAATGACAGGTCTTTCTTCTCTCTTTCCATGGCCGTTGCTGTTATTGGGGTTGTCCGGATGCCGTTCCGTCACCGCTCTCTTTTTTCTCTGCCTTTCCCAGTAACTCAATGCGTGAGACGGTCAGGCTGACGGATGGGATGTGGCTACCGTCATCCTTCTGGAATACATCGGCATACACATCGCCGCAGACATATACCTGTGTCCCTTTTTTCAGATACTCAAAGACTTTACTCTCGTAATTCACGAAACAGCATACCCATAGGGTCTGTTCCTCGTTGTTCACGTTCTTGTACTTGGTGGATACATGGAAGTTGAATCCTTTTCCGTTCTTGTTCTGCCGGGCATCCGCACCGACATAACCGATAATTTGTCCTGTAAACATAATGATGGTTTTTAAAAGTTTATAATCCGAGCTGTGGCTCATTCATATTTTTCATGGCTGGCTCCGCTTCCATGGAAGGCAGCGAAATGCCGAAAGTGCTGTGTAGCGTTTCAAGGTTGTCGGCTGTAGGATGGTTTGCCGCAACACTTTCCAATAACCGTGATGAAGGGGTAAAACCTTCGTTTTTCATCTGCTCCAATACCGGACGGTTGTCTTGCAGGACGGCCTGCGTGAACCGTTCCTCCGGTGTGAGGTACTGTTCCATCCGTGCGGTATGTTCCTGAATCATATTGCTGGCTTTTCCTACATCGGCAAGGATGTTGTAGATGAATTTGGGATCTTCTTTCAAGGCTCCCAGCCAGTTTTTTAGATACATGGCATTTTCTTCCCGGATATGGGTGGATATTCCCAGGCTTTGCCCGACGGTAGCGGAGGTGAGTTCGGCAACCAGTTCCTCTTTGGCATATTGCTTGTCTCCGAAAATCACGCCTTTTTCCCGGTTCAGATGCTCAGGTTCTCCAGTCGAGTGCGCCATCTCATGCAGTAGTGTGGAGTAGAAATTCTCTCCGTCCTTAAACTGCCCCTTCAGGGGTACGACGATATGGTTATCTTCTCCCCTTGCATGGTAAGCACTATTTCCTTCCTTGGAATAAATGGGGCAGATCCATTGCTGTTCCCGTACCATCGCATCAATCAGAGGCACGGTGAGCATCCCTTGCTCGTCCTTGATGGCCGGTATCTTGAATTGCTCCTTCAATGCTTCCCATTTCTCCGGTTTCGTTTCCTGAAGATTGGTCTGCTGTACGTTGAACACATTGTATGTCTTCAGAAACGGCGTGACCTTATATTCCTGCTGCTCGTTTTTATCCAGGTTCTTATATACGTCGAAAGGTATTTTCTTTCCGTTCTTGTCTCTTACTGAGAAATTCCAGTAAATGACTGGGAATGACTTTTCTCCTTTCAGTATGTTAAGGCCGTTGTCTTTGGCTTGCATGAAGGTCATATAGACCGGCAGGCTGTACTGCTCTTTTTCCGAAAGTAGAAACAACATGAAGGAATTTACTCCGTTGTAGGTTCTTCCCTCGATATTTTGCGGAAGTCCCCCACCCTTTATCCCGAACCAAGGCTTTTGCCAGTTGTCTTCCACCTGCTTTATCTTTTCGATCATCAGTTCGGCGAAACGCTGTAATGCTTTATCACTTGCTGTATCCATGATTTATTGGTATAGATTTCTGTTCTCGTAATCAAGCAGCCATTCTCTGGCCGTTTGGTTGTTTGTCTCTTGCTGCTTGGCAGCCATCTCTTCTTGATAGGCTTGTGCAAGCTCTTCCTGTGCAAGTAGAAACTCTAAGTCACTGATTTCTCCTGCAATGTTTTTCTGTACTAATTCATCGTAATCCATAATTCCTGATTTTTTAGGTTATAAGTCATTGAAAGCCCGGTTGATGGTGCTGGCTATCGGACGGGCCATTTCCTTGCTGTTGTCGGGTTTGGGTGTGCTGGCCAGTTTGACATCTCCCAGTGTCTTTGTGCTGCCTTCCATCCCGAAAATCTTTTGTACGGCTATCAGTGTGTTGGCTTGCACACCCGTTTCACGCATCCGGGTAAGGTCTTCTTGAGTGAGCCGGTACCCTTCTTTCTGTATCTCTTGGATGACATGAAAGTTGTCGGTCTGTGCGGCATCCAACAGACGTGCGGCCTGCCTTTCATGTTCGCCCTGTTCTTCCGGCTTGGTGCCGAACAGCTGGATGACTTCATGGGTTTGCCTTTCATCCAGACCGTGTTCCTTACCGATTCCTTTGATAAACTCTTCACTGGGTTTATATCCTTCCTCTTTGAGCTTCCCGATTTTTTCAAAGTCATGTTTGCCCACCGCTTCCTTAAACTCGGCTTCCATATTGCGCCCCTCTTCGTGTTTTTGCTCTTTTGCAGCTTCTATGTTGGCCGCATGGGCTTCCAGTTTGGGGGTCATGGCCTTGATCAGCTCTTGTGCCTTGCCGGGAGTGATACTCTGTATGTTCTGTATCATGACTCCTTTCCTGTCATCCGTCAGTTGGATGTCGGCAATGAAGTAGCCTTCCGGACTGTGCAGCAGCTTGTTCTCCAGTGCATGGCCGTTGGCGAGCAGGTATTTGTCGGCTTTGGTTAACTTGTAGCCGCCATATTCGCTGGTCTGCCCGATGATGTCGGGAATCTTGATTTCCTGGTTGGTGCGCAGGATGACGGAGTTCAGATCCCGGTCAACTTGCAGCAGGATGTCCTTCTTATTTACGGTGATGGGTACGATGTCACCGGCAAGCAGCTGTTCTTTCTCTTTCTTGCCCAACTTCTTTCCCAGCACCTTGTCCGGGATAACCAACGCCTCTTTGCGGTAGAATACGGAGATTCCGTCATCGTTGAAACGGAGCTTCCCCGGTTTGCCGTGTATCTCCATCAAATCAGACATGACACCCTTTTCCAGCTTGGTGCCTTTCCCGTCGAGGATGTTCCCTTGCTTGTAGGCGTATTCATAGAGCGACTGTCCGGTGTAGCATACCTTCAGGCGATGGTCGATGACGGTAAAGCCGTCCTTGTCATGTCCCTTCAGGTTCTCCCACCGCTTGATGCTGATGCCATCCTTCTCCAGCTCGGCGACATATTTAGGATCATTGGCACGTTCCTTGTCAAAAAGGGCGGATACACGTTCTTTTGATTGGTCACGAAGGCTTTCATCGTACTTTGCTCCGGCTTTTTCCCTGATTTCGCTTACGCTCATGCTCAGCTCTTCCCCGTCTTTGCGGAACCGGAAATATCCGTCCCGGTATTCGGTCTGATAGCCCAGTGATTCGGCGATGCCGCCGAACTGTCCCACGTTGTCGAACATATAGGTGTCTAATGCTTCTCTCAGTTTCATGGCTGTGGCTTGTATAAGGGTTCTGCGGAAAGGATGTATTCGTTCAACACGGCCAGCTTGATGTGCCGCCCGCCGTTTCGCTCGTAAATCTCGATCTCGAATACCTTATCATCGGGTATCGTGAATTTGTCGAAACCAAGTATCAGCCGGTTCCGGCTCTTGCCCTTGATTTTCGTATCAAAATCTTTCTGATAGATAGGTTCGATGGTCGTTTCTTGCTGGATGGCGTTCTTGCTCTTCTTTTGGTCACGCTGGAAACATTTGACAAACTCGATGTCGTAGTCGATGTATGATTTGTTTTTCAGGTCAAAGATGAAAAACATGAAGTCCTCATGCACATACAGATTGGCCATTGACAACTCAAACTTGTTCTCGATGACCCCCAGGCTGTAGATGTTGCGCTTCTTGGTGCGCAGCTCTTGGATGCATCTTTCCATTTCCTCGCTGTTCACATCCACATGGGCGGTATATTTGCGCTGGTCATCAAAATTGTAGGTGAATACGGAGGTATTGCCCCGTTTGATGGTGATGTGGTAAGTGTTCATGGCCTTATCCACCACAAACAGGTTGGAATATGCCACGGCATCTTTGGCGGTTGATACTTTCAACTGGTTGTTGTAGGCGGCCAGAGTGAAGGACACCTCGTTGCCGGGCGTTCCGTAAGCGATGTCCTCCGGAAAGAAGAACTCGGCCAGATGGAGGTCGCTGACTTCTGCCTGATAGTCATGGTGCTGCCATTTCCCGTTGTCCTCGTAAATGTTCGGGTACGAATCCGTGCCGCCTTCGGGAAGGTAGCGGATGTGATAGGTGTAAACGCTTCCGTCGATGCAGACTACGGTCAGGTTGGTCTCTTCGGTGAATCCTTCCGCTTGCGCCGAGAGCCTGACGATATGGGGCGCCTCTTCTACCCGGCTGGCCATGACAAGCTCCTGTTCGCCGATGGCGATATCAGATACT
Organism: Bacteroides sp. OF03-11BH; assembly: GCF_003604005.1. Classification (NCBI taxonomy): domain Bacteria; kingdom Pseudomonadati; phylum Bacteroidota; class Bacteroidia; order Bacteroidales; family Bacteroidaceae; genus Bacteroides; species Bacteroides sp. OF03-11BH. The sequence goes on from NZ_QTMW01000044.1 coordinate 10,305, forward strand.
TGCACAGGAAATACCAGGTGTTTCACACAGTCGAAAGAGATAAAGATGTCTTTTTGGCTGATGGCTTGTTTCCGGGGAGTGCCGTTTTCCTGAGCGAAGAGCGGCAGACTGCACACAAAGCAGTAAAACAGTAGATAAATATATTTCTTCATGTTGTCGATATGTTAAACGGTTCTTGAAAAAAAGGCGGTGAATACGGTAATGCCCCATAGAAGAAGCAGGGTAATGCCGAAAGAAACGGTCAGCGGACGGATTTCTTTAAAGGCTCGTCCGTTCCGGCGTGATACGTAGATCCGATAGCCGAAAAAGACCGCTGACAGCGCAAGCAGGTAATTGAGAATGTCTATCATAATTTGTCTATCAATGTTTGAAGGGGATGATTTTTCTTGTTCGTTTTCTCTTGTTCCATTTGCTCATAGAGCTTCTGTAACTCCGCTTGCACGGCTTGCCTACGCAACTTCGATTCCTGACTCTCTTCTTGGATATACATTTCGTAGTTGGACTTGAGATGTACCTTCACTTGTGAGAGGCTCATGTTCAAGATTTGCTTGGCTACCTGGGTGGTGGCGTTGACTACGCTGGTCACTTCGCTGGCCATCGTGCCGATGGAAGAGAGCGGCATGTCAATGTTCTGTACAAGACCTTGTTCCATACGCTTGGCTGCACTGGCTTTCAGGTTATTGGGCAGGTTCAAACCTTCCATGGCATCATTGTCGAAGACAACCACCGATACGGGATTGAGGTTGTCTCCTACCTTCAGGTTGCTGACTACCACATCGAGGCGGTTGGCTCCCAAAGTGGCGATACCGTAAAACAGCGTGTTGGCCGGTATCTTCATGCCGGATAGGGTTACGTCCTGAAGCAACCGCATCCGTACCGTACTGCCCGTGACTACGGTCTGGTCGCCGTGGATGCAAGCCCTGAAGAGGTTGCTGTTTCCCGGTGCGGAGGTCGGTTGGCGGCGTACCCGCTTGCCGTTTTCGGCATGGTAGATCGGGCCTTTTTGCATCAGGCTGTCGGCGGATGGATGGCCGGAAGGGTTGGCAGCGGCTTTCTCCGTTTTTCCCTCTTGGTCATAATTGACAATCCGTTCATACATGCGCTTGCGGTATTTGTCGGATTCTTCCAGTTCCTTGCGGATGCGTGAGTTCTTCTTGGCTTCCCGGATAATCTCGTTGAGCGCCTGCTCGTCCTCCAGTCCGTCCAGTTGGCTTTCCAGCTGATGAGAGAAGCGTCCGTTCCGGCCACCTCCGTATTCTGCCATGACTTCGCTGTACGGATCGTTCTGCATACGGCGGATGCGCTCCAGTGTGGCACGGTCATACCGCTCCTGCTGGTTTTGCAGCTCGAAGTAAAAATCAGATCCTTTGACCTGAGACTCTTTCAGGATGCGTGCCTTCTCCTGCTCTTCCAGTTTGTCCTGCTTATAGGCTTCCATCTTGTCGTTCACCTTGTCGGCCATTTCCGACTGTGGTTCCAAAAAGGCTTGCGAGGCGGCCTGTCTGTCACTCCCTGACGGCACGTTCCCGTCCTCACGGATGAAGAATACATAAAGGAAGAGGATGCCCAGGATTACCGGGATGGCCATCAACAGCTTGTTCTTGTCTTTGATAAGTTTATTCGGTTCCATGGTCGGTTGGTTTAGAGGTTTCTGACTGGTTTTCATTCTTGCCCGGAGAAGCTGCCTGCGATGTGTTGGTGCCGTTGCTTTCCACGGGTTCGGAATAGCGGACAATCCAATCTTCTATCTTGGCTCCGTGCGCATTTTCCTCGCTGCGGGACAGCATATCATAGATGGTGAACTCCGCTTCGATATTACGTGAGATGCTTCCCCGTGCCCGGTACCCGGTCTGCGTGAAGATTATCTTTCCGGAAACGGGTATCGTTTGTGTGTTAATCTCTACATCCTTGATGCGTACCCCGTAACGGATATTCTTTTGTATGAGTGAGTTCAGCATATTCACATCGTTGTACTCGTTCAACAGCTCCTTCCCCTTGTTGCCTATGAGGTTGAGCGCAAGCGAAATGTTCTTCTCGTAGCTGCTCTCGTCAAAGGCATACCAGTGGGTTACGAAGGTCTTTACATGGTTCATGTATTCGTATTGCCGCATATCGCTGGCAGACAGGCTGCTTGCCTCATAGACTTCTCCCTGCCTGTCGATGACGAGAGCCTGGCCGTATGCTTTTTCTATTTTGTTGATAAGGAAGATGATACTGCTGGCAAAAGCGATAGTCAGAATGATGCAGTACCCGGCTGAAAGCCGGATAGTCAGCTTGACCGCATCATCTGCTCCTTTGAATTTCATCAGATTCATAGTTCTATTTTTTATTGTTGTCGTTTATGAAACTTGCCCCGATAGAGGCGGCACCGCCTACGTTGGTCAGCTTGCCGCCTGCCGCTGCGCCTCCCATCAGGGCGATGGTGGCCGCCGTGGTGACGATTGACACGGTTTTCGAAATGATTTTCCCGGCATCGCTGTGTCCTACGATTTTGGAGGATAGCCAGAAACAGCTGCAATAAGCACCAATCAGGGCGAGATCCATTCCTAAATATTGTATCTGCTGCGTAGCTGCGTCCACCATGTCGGCACTTTCCGTATAGATGGCCTTGAAGGTCTGCCATATGATTTGGTTCAGAATATTGATGACGGTGAATACCATACAGGCGGAGCAGAGCGTACCGAACCAGATACTCAACTGTTTCTGAAAGACCGGCAACATGCTTACGGCAAAGACAAACGGGCCGAGAATGACCAGTAGCTTGACAATGACCACGCCGATACCCAAGATGACTACTTGTATGATTCCTACCAATAGGGCGGAAATGCCATGAAGCACAAGGGTGGCGAGGTTGGCGGGGTTGAGCAGCTGCACAATCTTCTCCACGCTGGAGCGTACACCGGTCATTTCGTCCTCTTCCATCTTTTTATCCAGTTCGTGCTGCATGGCGCCGGTGCTGTCTTCTCCGGCTGCTACCTCCGACTGGAGGCTGTGTTTGTCGTATTCGGCAATCATCTCTCCTTGTTCGATGGCTGATTGTGCCATGAACTGGGCAAATTCCTGCGCACGCTCGGAGGTCAGCGAGGTGGCTTCGTTGATTACTTCCATCGTGCCTACGATGGTTTGGGCGATGGGGGTGTATATGCTTAGGCAGAAGAACAGTACCAGGCAACGGGCGATTTCCATCATGTCGGGAAATTTGTCCTCATTCGGGCTTAACAGCTGGCTGGCTCCGTGATAGAGATAGTTGTATGCTAGGTTGCAGATAAAGCAGATGACACCAACACCGAAGGCGATGACTGTCATTTGCGAAACGAGTTCCATCGTCAGACCGTCCGTGATCTGAAGTCCCCAGAGAAAATTATCTTGATTCATAACGCTTTAATTGGTGTGTCGTGTGAAAGCGGCCAACCGTCCCTGGTAATAGGTCTTCCGGTTATGCCCCTTCATGGATTTGTAAATGACCGTGGAACGCACGGATTCGTTAAACTCACGCATCTCTTCGGCGGCTTTTTCCACCGATTCCTTCACCTGCTCGATAAAGGACATGCGCCCTTCCGAGTTCATCGAGAAGTAACTGGTCACGGTGGCCACCTTGAACAGCAGGTCGGTACTCAGGCTCAGATTGACGGTCACACGCTGAAAGTTGAGAAATTTCAGGCAGTGGTAATTCGATCCTACGTTCAGGTAAAAGCTGTAGTCGCTGCTCAGGCAGGCTACGTCGTCCAGCAGGTCGGCAAGCTCTTTCAATGATTTGAGTTCCTTCAACTGGTCGATCTTTTGCAGGCCGAGCCGCAGTTCCTGGGCATCGATCATTTCATTGATTTGTGTAACCCATTTCTTGACATTGGCGATCCATTCCGTTGAGTTCAGCAGGGTGTGGCCGGGATCATGCACGACGAACTGGGCATGAACACTGCCGGTTCCCATCAGCCCTATCGAGGCGGCAAGTCCGAGTATGAGAATGATTCTTTTCATGACGGTTATTTGTTGGTGATGAATAATAGGGTGAATATGACACATACCAGCCAGGCTGTCAGATAGCTCTTGGCATTTTCCTTTTTCGTGGCGAGTGCCCATACCACGAAAATGAGCGCAACGCCCAAAAGTGCGGCGGCAATGCTTCCGGCAAGATTGTATGCGCTGCCGTTGAAGTCGGTTGACCAGCCTAGAAGGGCGGTCAGCCCTTGGGTGGCGTCATCCATACTTTTTCCTCCTTTCCTCCAGATAGCGGTTGATGGCCGTATAGGTCGAGCCGCTTTCGTTGAACAACTGCTTCAGTCGTACTACTGTCGCCTGGCGCGAATCGAAGGCTACGGCGGCGAAGTCGGACACCTCGTTGCGGAAGATGAAGGCATCGTTCGACATCTTGATGAAAAACTCTCTCCAGCGTTCCGTGCGCTGCAACGACTCGATCATATAGGCCTCTTCGTCCGTGATGGAAAGCACGGCTTTCACTTCCGGCAGGTTCTGCCGGTGTTCTGAATGGTCGAGGATAATCTTGGTCGCGCAGTTGATGATGATGGAGTCCTTGATACTGGACGGCATGTTTTTCAAAAACAGGATGTTCTGTGCGGCCAGCGTGATGCTTCCCTCCTTTTTACGGAAGGTTCGGTACAGGTAGGCGATGAAGTCTCCGAATTTCTCGTCTTGCAGGAAGTCGAGTGCTTCGTCGATGATTAGCTCTTTGGCAAACCCCTGGCGTTTCTTGATTTTATCCACGATCATTTGCAGGGTGATGATGGCAACGAGTGGAAAGTACTCTTTCTTAGAGGCATCTTCCATATCGAAGGCTATCAGCCGGTCATGCACGATATCCACGTTCTCGGTAGCGTTCAGCAGGAATGACAGCTCTCCGTCCGTATAGGGTTCCAGTAAAAGCAACAGCTCCTCTATCTCGAATTTCTGTTTCTCAAACTCGGTCATCCGTTTGCTGAACACTTCCTTCAGATAAGCCCGGTAAGTTATCAGCGTCGGGAAGATACGCTCATGCTTCTCTCCTATTGAAGAATTGTTCACATAGTCGTAAAATCCGATGACGGATTTCCTGAGAATGGCGTTTTCGGCAGGCAGCATGGGTTCACGTACCTTCCAAATGTAGCTGATAATGGCGACGATGGTCTTTATCTGGTCATCGGCAGACTCGGCATCCGTGGTGTCGATGTACAGGTATTTGCCGTTCTTGTCACGGTCACACAAGAAGGGGTTGAACGCAAATTTCTTCTGCTCGGTAGAGTCGAAGTATTTGCCCCGGTTCAAGGCTATCATCGAGCGGTAAGAGCCGCCGATGTCAATGATCATCACATCCCGGCCCAGCTCATAGCTTTGCAGGATGTAATTGTTCAGCCAGAAAGATTTACCGGAACCGGACGGGCCGATAACGATGCGGTTCTTGTTGTTCAGCGCCGGATAATCCCAGAGGTTTATCTTGGCGGGAGTACCGAAACGGTCATGGTAGATATGCCCTTTCTCGTCCGAAAGGTACATCCCCTCTTTTTGCAGATAGCAGATGGCCTGCTTGGTCGTGTTGACGAAGCCCCGGTAATTGGCCCTGGCATTGCCGGGTATGTTGCAGAAGAACAGGTTGCACAGCTCGGCGTTCTCCACATAGCACGAACTTTGGTTCATAAAGCTGAAGCCTTGCTGTACCAGTGCGGTTTTCCGCATGAGCGAGGTGCGGTCTGTATCGTTCAGCACGACATTGAAGGCGGTATAGGCGGTCTGGTAGTCGAACTGGGTAATCTCATCGCAGAAGGCTGCCTGCTCGCGTTGCTTCTCTGCCGCCGGAGGGTAGAAGTTGGTGATGTAGTTCAGCGCGTCTTTCTCCGCACCGATGGCCGTTACAGTGGCATCTGGATCGGTTATCTCTATCACGATGTTTACGATGTGGTTGAACGGCAGGCCAAGTCCTACGGGGTACAGCATCGAGCATTTGCTCCGTATGCTGTCCGGTATCTCTATGTTTCCCCCGTATGCCTTCGACTTGCCGGTGTGCGGCACGGCCAGTTCCTGAAGATGCTCGCCTTCGTTGGTCAGCGAAAGGATGGAAACGTGCTGCTGCCCTATTTTCATGCTTCCGCTTTCACTGACAGCCATAGGGTTGACGCTCTTCTGCGTGGCATCGTTTTCCGGTGTCTCGTAAGAGAGGTTGACGTAGTCGTAGATGGCGTTGTTCAGTTCCGTATCATCCATCTTGCGTATCTCAAACTGCTGGATGGACGACAAACCGTTCTCAAAGTTCATCAGAAAGGCTTCCATTTCTGTCAGCCGTTGCTGATATTCCTTATAAGGTTGCTTGAACGGGTAGTGCAGCTTTCGCATCAGCGAGGTGCCCGATGCGCTTTTGCGTATCTTACCGTTTCGGCTGCCGTTCGTGAACGTCACATACAGGTTGGTGTAACTGTTCAGTATCTCCTTGCCGTTGAAATGACGGTTGTTCTCCGCTATCAGGGCATTGGAAGAGTATTCTGCATGATGGTATCGCCCCGTATAGTAGAAATTCTGCTGATGGATGACCGTGCCTGCCGGAAGCAGCTTCAAAAGAGCCTCCAACCGCTCATGGATGTATTGCGCCTCGCTTTCCGACAAGGTGAACACTTCGGGCAGAAGCAGCCGGTAGCCGACGGTGATGTCACCGTTCCCGTTGATGACGGCGTTCTCCGTGATGGTCTGGATAGGCAAGACACTTTCCAGATCCACGGATTTGTCCTTCACCTCTATCTCTGTCTGCCGGATATACAGCAGAGCAATCAGCAGGCACAGCGCACAGATTAGCAGGGATATGAGTATGATGATTCCTATCATGGTTGCTGTTTTAGGATGAATTTGAAAATCTGCCGTTTGTCCGTTATCTGCCGGGGGGTGGCGTTCTTGATCCGGAGGCCGGTCAGGTAGTCCGGGTTACCGGCCTTGTGTTCCTTTTTCAAGGTTTGGAACAGCAGACCGGATAGAAACAGAATGGCGGAAATGATTCCGATGATGAGTATCGGGTGCAGCTGCTTGAATATGCTCACGATGATGATGATGGCCGTCAGCAGCATGAAGATGGCGAACTGTCCCGATGACAGACCGAAGAACTTGATCGGCTTGTTGATTTTACGCATGGTTCTCATGGCTCTTCGTTTTTAGATAATCAGGAAGGCTACCATGATGACTACCACGGCGATGATCCAGCCGAGCAGGTATTCCTTGGCATGGGGATTGTTCGTGGCAAGCGAATAGATGACAAAGACCAGAGCGATGCCGAGTACCGCCGCCAAAATGTATTTGGCTACGTCCAGAATGGTGTCCGCACCCTCTTTGGCTTTGTCTGTCACTTCGGATAGGCTGTTAATCTTCAGGCCGCTTTGTGCCTCCGCCACTTGTGCCGTTCCCAACAGCGTGAAGAATATGAGAAAGGTGAAGATAACCTTTCCATAGCGGTTAATGACTTGGTTCGCTTTTTCTCTTACATTTTCGATTGCTTTCATTTTGTTCCTATTTTTTAATTAAACATGAATCGTTTTCAGTCTCTCCCATTGCACATCCTTATACTTGATGGATATGGGCTCTTCTTTCGGCTGTTCCGGCAGTGGTTTGCCTGAGTAGTAGTAGGCTCTTCCATGCAGGTACATATCGGCTATCTCGGCAGCCAATTCCTCTTCTTCCAGCTCAGGCTGAAATACCACGCAGATGACCGGACAGGCTCTCTCCTGCCCTTCCTTGCGCACCGCCTCCCTTATCGGCTTCTCTTTCTCCTTTCCGGAAGAAAGTGCTTTCTTCTTTTTCCGAAAGTAAAAGTGAAGCGTGACACAGGCGAGTATGGCAACCAGTATCAAATCCACTACGTTCATAAGAGTTGCCAGATAATGAGCCAAGTGACCAATGCCGTGATATAGGTGATGATGGCCTCTTTGGTGCGCTCGTGGTTACTTATCAGCTTTTTAAGTACCGCTAGTCCGGCACATAGAAAGCCTACCCCTATCAGCATGGCGCCTATTTCACGGTATAAGGAGATCAGGCCGGATACATTTGTATCGGCTAACAATATGATAATAAGCATGGTGATATGATTTGTCGGTTAGTAGAGCAGTATCTTTATTCCTACGTTCCAGACAGTGTTCCACTTGTCAATGGATAGGGGATTCCAATGTTGTTGTATGCGGGCAAGCAATGCCGTTCGGGGCAGGATGAATACTTCCAGTTCCGTTTCCAGTTTCGGGCCGATGATGAAGTTGTATTCCTTATCGGGGTGGCGGACGTATTCTGTACCGATGAATCCTCCCAGGCCGATGCCCCAGTAAACGGATTTCAGGTTGCAGGCCAGGGTTCTGTAATAACCGCCGTCCACAAAAAAGTCCTTACCCTTGTCATGTATCGTTTCGGGAATCGTTTCTTCCGGGTTCAAGGTAGAGACTTGCGGTAGGTTGGCTGTATATTCGTAAGGTTTCTCAAAATAGCTAAACCCGGCTTTCCAATAGCTTGTCCGGTTGATGTATCTGGAAAAGGACAGGTTGTAATAGTTGCCTGCATTGCCGAACAGGTTAGTGCCGTAGTTCAATTCAAGTGCCGGGATGTTCTCATAATGGCGTTGCGCAAAAGCGCTTACGGTGCATAACAGCAGGCTAAGGCTGATAGCAGTCAGTCTGATGTGTTCCATGGGAATTACTCTTTAGGTTATTAATGTTATATATTTTTCTATTTGTCTCATACGGTGTTTCCAATTTACGCGGATTCCTGTCGGCAGAACCGAATCAAGGTGCTTATCGCGTTGTTTTCGCTCCAAACATATAGATTATATACGGGAGGACAAATTTTATGAAGGGCTTTTAAAGGGCCTTTCGTGTTTATTTAATGTGCATTAAAAAATACATGTGCCGTAAACCGGCAGGTGTGGAATAATTCTACAGAAAAAAGCCGGATAGGATTAGTTGTGTAAAACTGTCCTGCCCGGCTTATAGGGTTTGGTTTATATGCGCTTTCGGATGTTGCTCAATGCTTGTGGCGTGATGCCGATATAACTTGCTATGTCTTTTAAGGGTATTGAACGTAACAGCCATTTTTCATTGGCCAAAAGCGCTTTGTAACGCGCTTCGGCATCCAGTGTGTAAAACTCCTCTTCCCTTATTATTTTGCGGTTGATGGATCTTACCAAATGTATTCTGGCCAGCTTGTTGAAATTGATGGATAACTCATATAGCTGATGAAGATCTTTTTTGGGCAATCTCCAGATCTTGCATGGCTCCAATGCCTTGATATTGTAGTGGGCATGGTGTTCTTCATGTGAAAGGAAAAAATTGATGAACTCTTTGGCTTGGATAAACCGTGCTGAAATCTCTCTATTCTCTTTGTCCGGAAACCATAACCGGACGATGCCGGATTCCAGATAATAGAGGTAGCATACTTCCTCGCCCCTGGTGACGAGGTGTTCTCCCTTTTTGATATGGATAAGCTCGAAATGAGCATCAAGATACGCCTTTTCTTCGTCTGTCATCCGCACGTGAAGATGGGCGCCCATTACCATGAGCGTCTCATCTATCAGGGTGGCAATTGTTTGAACCATTGAATTTGTTTTATGTTTATATAAGGGTACGGAAACGTACCCTCTAACATGGACGTGGCGTTCCAACAACAAAGGCACGCCCCGTACCAGTTTCATACTGGTACAGGCATGCGCCTGTTGTTGTTAATTCCTTAACGATAGATGCCACTCTTTTGTTAGACAGACGGACGTATGTAAAAAGCGGGCTGCCAATTTTCTGACAATCCGCTGCAAAGATACTATTTTATGGTTTTTGTTCCAACTTTTAGGGATTTAAGTTGACGGCAAGGTCTTCTGGACGAATGCCTACTACCTTTATATAGATATCCCGGTAGATGTTCTCCTTAATCTCCTTGTCCTCTTCAGAATAAAGCCATGCGGTAAATTCATGATAATATTCGCCGGTTCCCAATTTAAAGAAATCCTTATATTGATAATGTCTGCTCACGGGAATGCCTTTCTTGTTTAACAAGAAGCATGATTTAAGCGCATCGTGATATTGCGAGGTCAGTATCGCCTTTATCTTTTCGTCGAAATATTCCAATGTTTCCTGGTCAAAGAAAAACTGTACGGTGTAGGGCCACTTCTCCCCTTTTCCTTTGATGTACTGGTATTGGAATTTGGTTCTCTCCAGCTTTTTGTTGATACCGTTTAAGATGCTGGTCACCTTCTTCTTCCGGTCATGGTTGTCCTTTACCGTTACATCAAATTCCTTGGCAAGTTGGTCAACCGTAACGGTGAAATAAGGTGCTTGTCCTTGGTCAATCTTATACTTGATCAGGTAAATCATTTTCGCCAGGTTCAGATAAAACTTGCGGTAGCCTTTGCGGTTGGGCAGGTTACGGTAGTCTTTCAGTTCCAGCAGATTGTATTCGGTAAGCAAAGTATTCATCAGATCTTTGCTCAGATGCACGTTGTAATTCCGCTTGGTGCGCTTTTTCGTGCCGAAGTTATCCTTTATCTCAAAGCGGTCCAGTATTTGAATGAACTTATATTGCGTCTTGCCGTTCATGGCGTATGCTACACTGAGGTTGGATGTCCCTAAACGGTATAACGCCGCTTCAAAGGTGTTCTCTATCGGATGCTCTATCTTTTGGCCGTTCTGTTCGGTGATATATACCGGACGTTGGTTGCTGAACAGGAAATCAAGCTGCTTCTCGGTCAGTTTTCGTTGCAACTTGGTTCGTTCATACCCCATGACCTCACAAAAATCGTTGATGGAGAACCAGCAGTCGCCGAACAGATCTTTCATTTGTGAAGATGCCACGTAAATGATAATGTCAGACATGACAGTGCCGCCTGCATCAAATAGAACTTCCAATACTTTCGTGTTGGAAGACTCGCTGAGAGTCCTGGGGACTCTGCTCAACTCTTTTTGTGTATTACTTTCCTTCATAGGCGGACACTTGTTGTTTACTGATGCAAAGATACGTTTTTTTACGGAGATAGTGAATCTAACTCCCTATAAATGAAGATTCCAAAGCATTTTTTTCGTGCTGTTTCTTGATTTAGTTGTGTAAAAGTGTCCCGACTACGGCTGTTTCCGATCCCCCAGTTGTGTAAAAGTGTCCCGAATGGCCGGTTTAGTTGTGCAGAAGTGTCCCGGATTCCTGATTTAGTTGTGTAAAAGTGTCCCGAATGCAGATTCTAGTTGTGTAAAAGTATCCCGACTTTCCTGTTCAGTTGTGCAGAAGTGTCCCGAATAGTCGGTTAGTTGTGCAGAAGTGTCCCGGTTACGAGAAGATGCCAGTAAGTGCTAACTTGCAATAATATAGTTGATTATACGGAAAACCTCCCTTATTAGTTGTGTAAAAGTGTCCCACAAATACTTAAATCCCTAAAAACCTAAATAAAACGAAGAAATGATTTTGTTACCGTATTCTTACTTTCGGAAAAAATTTTGAGGTGGAAACAAGTAGAGGTTTGAATTCTTTAACATATTGTCCAGGATAATAGGCAAAGGGATTTTTCCGCAGTTGTGTAAAAGTGTCCCGGTTCAATGCCGGCCTTCACTAAAACGGTGTGCAAAAATAACGCCTGCCCGACGGATGCAGTCGAACAGGCGTATATATTTTTCCGAAAGTAGAATCAGATGCTCATATACTTCTTCAGTATCGCTTGAATCTCCTTGTTATGGCTGGTCAATATGTCTTCAAGAATGTTGTTTGCGATGTTGTGCATTCCTAATCCAGTGGCCATAGCAATCTGCTTCAGCTTTCTGTGGGTTTCGCTGGATATCCGGATTACTTCGGTGTTCTTTAATTTTCGCTCTTCCAGATATTCCGAGAATTTTTTTCCGCAGACTTTGCTTTCTTCTGTTTTTGGAGAAGACTGCACGGAAGGTTTGGATTCCGGCTTTTCCATTTGTTCCGGCTGAGGTTCTTGGACGGTTTCTTTGACTGGAGCCGATTCTTTCACCTCTTCATGGATGGGGTGCTCAATCGCAGGTTGGGGGATAGTGCTTTCCGCAACACTTCCGATCTGCTGGATTTCCTGCTCTTTCTTACTGGCGCTTTGCAGCAAGAGTTTTCTCATGGCGGCTGATGATGTCCTTTCTTTGTTGGTTGCCATAGCTTTATTCTCCTATATGGTTACAGATTAATTCCAATACCTCTTCACAGAAAGCATCACAGGGATGATGGTACGCTTTACTCAGCGTACTTAAATTGCGTTGATAGTCAACCCTTGAATCCTTGATGTAGTTTTGCATCAACTCGAAAGGCAAGGTTTTTTTATTTTTCAAAATTTCTTTGAACTCCAGCACATTCGGAAGAACACGGTTCATAACACCACGCACGGTAGTCTTTTTACCAATCTTTCGACGGCTTTCGATAATCCCTTCATAGATGTTATAGTAAAAGGTCAATGTAGGTCTTAAATCGGTCTGGTTCGGTTCGAAGGGAATGATGATCACGTCAACGAAGTGCAGCGTTTCAACTACACCGTTTTGTTTCAGGTTACCCGGAAAATCGACAAGTATAATGTCGTAATTGTCCTGAAGGAAATCCAGTTGGTTGATGAACTCTGAGGAAGAGATATTGATAACCTCATATTCTTCTTCCTTTTTCATGATTCCGTCCTCGGCTTCGTCCTCACGTAATTTTCCGATAGTGTTCTGCATGTCGTCGATATCCACCACGGCAATGGATAAGCCCCCCTCTTCGTTTGACTGCGAATGAATATAACCTGCAAACAAAGCTGTCAGCGTAGACTTCCCTACCCCGCCCTTGGGATTCTCAAAAGCTACGACTACTCCTGGTAATATTTGTCCCATAATGTACGTTTTTAAGTATGTGCGCAAATATATAAATAATAAATTAAATAATTGCATACTTTTATAATTAATTTATTATACACTTTTTTACTTAATTGTATAAGTAATTACATATATAAATATAAATATAAATATGTACATACTTAATCTTATAATTAAGTATGTATGTTCATACTTTGTAATAATATAATTAGTAATTATGTATTTTGTAACTAATGGCTTTCCGTTCGCCTGTTACAATGTGCGTAGTTACTTTGTAACAAAGTGAGCGGTTAATCTGGATTAAGAAATCAAGACTTTTGTCTGGTTTTGTTTCACAGCTGAGTATTATTGTATATCTTTGCTAATGCAAGGTATGTTTTTGTGGGTACAAAAAACCTTGCGACAGCCGAGCTGCCGACCAATGTTCGTTACACTCACATACTCTGTATATATGAAAGAGAATCGAGATATAAGTATAAAGATCCGCTTGACGGAAGCCGAGAAAGAACAGCTTCTTCAACGTTCAAAGGAAGAGGGAAAATCCCTTTCTTCCTTTATCAGAGAGTCTGCCTTGAAAGGCAGAAGCATATCGAAAACCGATGTGCAAATGATATATGAACTTCGTAAAATAGGAGCCAATATCAACCAGCTTGCCAAACATATCAATACGCTTCCGTCCGATGAAAATATATTGTATTCATTGGATCGGATTAACCAATACCTTTCGGATGTAGAAACCATTAACCGGAAATTGTTATGATAGCCGAGATACAACCTTCTTTCTCATCCCACCTGTCCATGAGCCGGAAAATTGAATACCAGCTTTCCAAGGTCAAGGAAGGAAACGGAAAAGTGCTTTACACCTCCACTGGTGACGAACTGGCCGCCATGCCAGCCTACATGAAACTTATCTCCCAGTTGAATGACCGGGTGAAACTACCTTATGCGGAATTTATTCTGAGCCTCTATCCGGGAGAAAGCCTTTCCGATGAACAGTGGCTTTCTCTTGCCGGGGAATATATCGAGAGGATGGGGTACGGAAAGTCCTGTTATGCCGTTGTCCTAAATACCGACAAGGCACACAGCCATGTGCATGTGCTGCTGACCACAATTGATGAAGAAGGCAAAAGCATTCCTTCCGGAAATAATTACAGCCGTTCCGAAAAGATCTCAAGGGAACTGGAGCAGAAGTACGGTCTGTTGCCTTTGGAAAGGGAAGGAGGCAAGAGAACCACGTTGGGAGAGGCGCAATACCGTAACTATTATTTCGATGCGGCCTTGAAGAAAGCCATGCGTAGTTATAATTACAAGGATAAGGTATCGGCTGTCCTGGAACAATCCGATACATACCGGTCTTTGAATAAACCCTTGCAAGAAATAAAATTGGCCAATGAAGAATGGCGTGTCCTATTGGGGGATGAAAGCTATGACAACCTTTTCGCATTGCTGGAAAAAGGAGGTTTTTTCAACCCCTTGTTCAAGGATGAACTGTTACAACAGCTTGACCGCATCTACTCTTTTTCCGAAAGTACATCCGATTTCCGAAGGAACCTGGAACAAGAAGGATTGTATATGCGTCTGGTCACCAAGAAGGACAAATCCTATTATGTCTATGGCATCAAGGATTCAGGCTTTTACCTGAAGGACGTTTCACTTCCTCAGAAATATCGTTTTGGTAATATTCGTTTTGATGGCCGGGGCATGAGCGCCGATGAACAGAAGCATTATCTCTATGACCATGTGTTTAAGGCATTGAACGCTTCTTTAGGCTATGAGGATTTTAAGAAAAGGTTGGCGGAAGAATCGATCCGTGTGACGGAACATGTAAACAGCAAAGGCGCATACGGGATTTCCTTTTATATGGAAAACGTGGAAAATGCTCATGTCTTTAAAGGTGCGGATCTTTCCCGTAAGCTCACTTATCAGAATATCCAGAAGCATTTCGATGGTGTGGCTGTCGGTCTCTCGCCACATATCGATAGGGTAGGGGAGTTCCGTGAGCGGGTGGATCGTGAGGCTTTCTATATGCAGGGTGGGGGAGTTATGGCCATTCCGGAACTTGACATTACCGGCAGCGGGAAGAAGTCGCAAGAGGATGATCTCATACCGTCCAAAAAGAAACGGAAACGCAAGAGTGGTCCCGATTTCTCATTATGATGAATACTAACTTAATATATTTGCTTTATGAATTATCAGACCGTTTTACAGAATTATCATCCCACTGAACAGGGGGATTTCATGTTGAGATATGAGATAGGTGGCCGGGGATATGTCGTTTACTCACCGGAGAAGGATGCGTTGTCTTGTATTGAATTACATGGCTTTTCCGAGCTTACTCCTTGGCAATTGGCTTTTGTTCTTTCCTTGGATATGCAGCAGATGAAAGAACAGGACGAGCTTTCTCTCTTCGTATGTTGTAAGCGAGAAAAGCTCTTGTCTTATCTTTTCGATGTGGAGGAAAGCGAAACCGTCTTGAAGACAAAGCACGTGTCCGGTTGGCAGGGCTATCTGATGATGGATATCCATAAGCCGGACAGGGTACGGAACGTGTTCCAGTTCCATCCGGAAACGAAAGAAGCCCGTTTGGTCTTTGATAACCGTTTATGTGTCGCTTCCCTTCGTGAGAAAGAAAAAGGAAAGCTCATCCATCTCTGTTGGAGTCCTTCTGTCTTTGCTGCCATCGATAAGGGAGGAGAGCGTACCGCACCGGCTTATCTGTTGGCTTCTGATGCTGCCTTGTTGCATGGGTATGCCATGAAACAGATTGCGGAATGCTTTGCCGGTACACCGGTTGAAGAACGGGTTATCGGTATTCATGTAGGGGATAATGTCTATGAGGCCTTGTCTTTTGTGTGCTATTACGTCCGTAACGTGCAGGATGAATATTTGGTTATTCCTGAGCGGAAAGATGGGATGGTGATTCTTGAAACCCCGAAATGGAATCCGATACGCCAGGCTAACTTCGTGGCTTCACTGAACAAGATGGCGGTTGACCAGGCGAAGAAACGCTATCCGGAAATGGAGGTTCCGAATGAACGGCCATTCACGTGCCTCTCTTTTGCCCGGAAGTCTTTCGTCTATTTCCCGGATCTGAAGGTGTATCAGGAGGTGTTCTTGAAGATGTATTTGGGGTTGGTGAGGTTACAGGAGGTGCATTTGCTGGGGTAAGGAACAATTGCAGTGCTGCTTATAAAATAGTGGCACTACTATTGTTAGAGTACTTCTATCATTCCTTTGGTTACGGCATCGGCCAGTAGTCTTTTTACAATCCTGCCACTGGGAGGATTGGTTATCCCAAGCGTTATCTCAACCCTGTTTGATAGAGGATGATAGTGCAGGTATTGGAGGATTTCATCTTCAATAGTCATGTTATAATTCTTTTATCGGGACAATTTTGCCTGATATTTATGCTTTTGTTTATTGTTCTGTCCCGATAGAGATTATTTTGGATGGACAAAGAAACGCTATCCAGAAATGGAGGTTCCGAATGAACGGCCATTCATGTGCCTTTCTTTTGCTGGAAGTCTTTCGTCTATTTCCCGAGTCTGAAGGTGTATCTGGAGATGTTTTTGAAGATGTATTGGGAATTGGTGAGGTTACAAGAGGCGCATTTGTTGGAATAAGGAAAAGGGTGCATCTAATGCCCAATTTGAAAGGATCACCTGCTACAGATAACTGTAACAGGGATATTATCCTTAAAAAAGTGAGTTAGATACACCATTTTAAAGTGCTTCTGTTATTTCTTTGTTTACGGTGTTGGGGAATAATCTTTTTATTACTCAGTTATAGGGAAAATAGGTCTGATATTTATGTTTGGATTATATACTTTGAGGATAAGTGAAGAAAGATATCTGAAGGTGGATTCTTTTATTTAGAGTTCCTTTTAGAATAAGATTTCGCCAAACAGAAATATATTTAGAATTGTTTCTCATAAACCTCAATGCTGCAACATTGAAGTCCAATCTGTAAGCTTGATATCTTATACATTTATTCTTATTTCCAACTTTTCATATAGCACAACTGCCTTTATCAGAGGCAGATTCTCCTTGCAGAACCATGGAAAATCGATACATCTGAAATCGACATGGCTCTCCTCCAGCAGATTGAGAAAACGGATGTCGTCTATCATCCCTTTTAAGGAAACGAACAGGAGAGGTATCTTTTTTCTTTGGCAAAAAAATAGCGCCTTCTGTAGTTCCGCATATGCGATGGCTTGTTCATCCTTGCTAGTGGAATCATTTCTCTTGTCAAAAAAAGACAACTGGACTTTTAATGAATTATGTTGTTGGAGGTATTCCGCCAGCTGTTGCTGTGCTTCAGGAGAGCTGGCATCTCCATACAGTATTATATCACTATATTGCTTCATATCGGGTATTTGTTCCGGTTGTACGCTCCTTTTTTCCAAAGGCACCCCTGCATATTCTTTCAATAGATGCTGCTTCGTGATCTTTCGGGGTTTCTCAACGGAGTAGAATGCATATCTGAATATAAACTGAGTCCCTTTCTTCTGTACGGATTCCTGTTCCAGGAAAAAAGAATTCAGGCGTATCTTGTTTTCTTGAAGGATATGTTTGGGAATATCTTCCTGATAGATATCGGTCATGTATTGAAGGATGGTCTTTTTCATTAGAAAAATCAATGAAAAGGTTCATTACCAGTATTTATAATAAGTTTTTCCAACCCATTAATTTTTGCGTAATGCTGTTTCTGCGGTTTAGAATCTGAAAACGAAGCTACTTTCGCAAGATCCTGTGTCCGGTATATATACTTACTTACATATGGATAGTGATATTTTATCATTTTACCGGCAAATACATTCCGAATGTTTTCCACATTGAGTACAATCTTGATCTTGTTGATAATAATCAATGCTATAGATTATCATTTCTTTTTCAATATGGATATCAGGTTGCCTAATTGAGGTTCGATAACTTTCTTGTAAACCAACTTCATTCTTTTGTCAGAGGTTTTAACGAAGGATTTTACCATTTATAGTCAAATTGTTCAATGTCTTCTTCTGCAAGTAGATTTCCGGACTGCACCTCGATGAACGTCAATTCAGAGATAGCCCTGACTGCATGTTTAACACCTTTCTTGATTGTAATCGTATCGCCTCTGCTGATAACCGACCTGATATCATCGAGTACCAGTTCTCCCTCGCCGTCGATAAACGTCCAGACTTCATCGCGATGGCGGTGTACCTGATAGCTGATACTCTTACCGGATTTGATTTTCAGTTGCTTGGTAAGTGATTTGTAACCGTCGGAAAACTCGGCGGTATCGACAACTTTGTATTCACCCCAGCGACGTTCTTCGAACATTGGCCGATGTTGTAGGCAGTCAGCGTAAGTTTTGATGTTCTCGCTTTTATCTTTGTCCGAAATTAGGATTCCATCATTTGATGCTGCGATAACTAGATTCCGTGTGCCAATGCACATGATTGGCAGTCCAAGTTCGTTGATGACGTGGGTATTTTCGGATTCTTCATCCATGACAACATTGCCCATGGTGTGTTCCGATAGTTCATCAGTCAACGTATTCCATGTACCAAGGTCTTTCCACTCTCCGGCAAAAGGTACGACGGCTACCGACTGCGCTTTTTCAGCGACTTCGTAGTCAAAACTGATTTTCGGAAATTCCCCATAGCGAGAACGAATTTCTGAAAAAGTGTCGGTTTTGATGTGTCGGGTTACAATATCTGTCATATACCCCAACCGAAAAGCGAATACGCCTCCGTTCCAGAAAGCACCCTCTGAAATAAGTTTCTCGGCAGTTATCATATCTGGCTTTTCCGTAAAGCGTGATACTTGAAATATTCCTTTGTTCTGTACATCATTGACTGGCACTACATATCCGTATTTTGCTGACGGATATGTGGGGTTAATTCCCATCAATACTAGTTCGGCTACATTGTTTTTCACTGCATCCGCTATCCTGCGAATCGTTTCAAAATAACCTGTTTCGGTATAAGGGTCGCAAGGCATGACGATTATAATCTCATCGGTGGAACATTTTCGTTTGTAGGCCAAATACGAGCTTGCGAGAGCGATAGCCGGGAATGTATCGCGACGCTCCGGTTCCGTAACTACAGGAATCTCTTCTCCAAGCTGGTTGATGATGATATCCCGTTGTGACTGGCTTGTTGCCACAGTAATCGAATCACAGATGCCGGTTTCTCGTAATTGCCGTACCACCCGCTGCACCATCGACTCTTTCGAGCCATCGGGCGCAGTCAACAGTTTGATAAATTGTTTTGACCGTGTATTATTGGAAAGCGGCCATAGGCGTTTACCAGAACCGCCGGATAACAGTATGATTTGCATAGATGTTATTTAATTCGATTTTTAATTTGCCGATAGTATTCTTCAAGCATCAATTTCCAAAATTTATTGCGTTCGTAACGTGATGTAATCATTGCCCTTGCATTCTTTGCCATTCTTTTTACCTCATTAGGATTATCCAAAAAATATTTCATGGCTTTATACAATGCGTGTTCGTCTTGTGGTGGAACAATTATTCCATTTTTGTTTTGAACAATTATTTCATTACAACCATTGATATCTGTAACGATTTGTGGTAATTCCAAGGCCCCAGCTTGCATGACAACATTAGGGAAACCTTCACGATAGGAGGGAAAAACAAAAGCCTCACACCCCATTAGATAGGGACGAACATCTTGTTGAAAGCCGACAAACTCAATGTGAGAATTTGTGCTAATCTCTTGTTTTACCCAATCATCAACCGGATAAAGGTTTTCTTCCATAAAGCCGATTAAACGTAATCCTATGTTAGGATAATCTTTCTGTAATCGAATAAAAGAAGCTACTAATTCATTGATTCCTTTCTCATAAAATATACGACCTACAAAACCAAACGTGAAATCGAAAGTTGAAATCTTAATATCTTGTGTAGCATTTCGCGAATAGAATGCCGTATCAATTCCATTTGAACCACCATTACCGATAACAAGCATTTTTTTAGGATTGCCGATCCCCATTGAACAAATAATATCACACATCTTTTGTGAATTGGGATATACATTTGTGGCACAAGCGTAAGTTAACCGTTCCGTAAAACGAAGAATTTGTTTTTTTATGCCCGTAGCCGTCGTCAATGGGAAGCCTGTTACCGTGTGCATACGGATCGGCACACGTGCTATCCATGCTGCTAACATACCCAAAAGACCAGCTTTGGGGGTGTGCGAGTGAACAATAGTCGGCTTCTCTTTGATAAAAAGTTTTACCAATTGGAAAAGAGTTATTAAATCGAAAATCGGATTTATGGCTCTTGACATTTTTACCGGAATACAACGTGCCTGTTGCTTCTGTAATTCCTCCCAACCTTCTCCTTTAGGGGCAACGGCAATGACATCGAAATATGCGGAAAAATAATTCAATTGACCTTGAAGTTGCCGGACTTGAAAATAAGCTGAATTTGTTATTTTGAATAATTTCTTTTTTTTCATTGAAAAGATTTTATTTTTTTTGCAGGAACTCCCCCATAAATAGAGAATGAGTCAACACTTTTATTAACCAAACTATTTGCGCCTATTATACATCTTGTATCAATGTGAACTCCACATAAAATCCTCACTCCACAACCAATCCATACATCATCATGGATAACTACCGTTTTTTTTAGGATTTCATTATATTTAATAGGTAAATTAAAATCAGAATAAGTGTGAGTACTTGTTAGTATTGAACTTGAATGGGCAATAGACACATTATTTCCGATCATCAATCCTCCGCTACATTCAAAATAACACATCGGATGAATACTGATATTATCTCCCAGTTCTAGTTTCTCTATGTTAGATATATATACATTTTCTTTAATTACAACATTATCACCGCATTTTTTTGCTAGATTTTTCACCAATATGTATCTAATCACAATACCAACTTTTCCTCCAATACCTCTTAAACTTACAAATAAAAAATTATTAAGTTTCCTAGGAAGATATGAATCTACTATAACGAATACCTTAATTAATGGTTTAATCCGTTTAAATAAAGTTCTACCGCTTAGATCCGACATGTCTAATATCTATATAATTGTTTTTTTTATCTTTCATATGAAACAAATAGCCAATAGGCATAAAAATAATATAACTAGAAATTCCTATTTGTTTTATTTTATTTTTCATTTTCAATTTAGAGCAAGGAGCAAAACGCCAGTAATTTATATGAGCTTTTATTTTTTTTAAATATGGAATATCTAGTGATGCCATTTCTGAATAAATTCTCATGGCATAATTAGGTGAATTCATTCTGTTTTTGATTGATGAAACAGATAAACCGTCTGATAAATACTCTGCGATGTATATTTTTTCATTAAAAAATAACATAAGGTAATTTTTTCCAATACGGTTTAGAACCAAACTTTCTGCACAAAATTTTTCTCCGGGTATATCGTCAAATAAATAATTTCTCAGGACTGATGTTTTAAAAACAAACGCAACATCCCCTTTTATATTTTTTATAATCCAATAGTTAATCCAAGAATCTTTTAAAATTTTCCATGTAACCTCTTTCCCTATACGAGAACCATCTGGAAAGCATTTCATACCACAAACTCCAGCAAATTTATCATTATTCTTTATATATTGATAATGAAAAACTATTCGTTCTATAGAGTCTTTTGTTAAATAGTCATCACTATCTACAATATAAAATAATTCTCCTTTTGCATGTAATACGCCATTGTTGATTGCTCTATGTTTTCCACCATTCTCTTGTTTGATGAAACGAATTAATATACGATCTTCATTTTGATAAGATTTTATAATTTCATCAATATCATCAGTGCTCCCATCGTCAACAATAATCCATTCAAAATTTTTATAGGTTTGAGACAACAAACTCTGATATAGATTTCCAATTAAATTCTTCCTATTATATACCGGTGTAAATACAGTAACTAAATCTTTCATAAAAATCTTTTTCTATTGTTTTGTATTTTATTTTATCCACATTACATAAGTGAACATATAATAACATAGAATAATCCATTTTATTCGTTCTCCCTGGTTATTTATTAAGTTATCTTTTAGCAAGGGATATATCAATACTATAGGATAAAGAAACCAAGATAGATAAGCAAATCTGTTATTATACGGTACATGAATGGTCAATAGCCAGAACGCATTACTTGCTATATAAGTATTAAATAAACGGATAAACAATTTGTCTTCGTAGCAATATGTATAGATATATTTCACTCCTGCGATAATGGGTATCAAACTATAAATAATGAAGTCCCAGCGAAATCCAATATTAGAGAACATTTGCTCCATGCCTTTATAAGACATATTCAAATATTCAGACATCCTTTTATCCTGTTCAAACCAAGGAATGTTTGTCAACAAAGTGGAGAAAGAATCACGTGCAACAAGCATAAGCAGGAAAAACGTTCCCCATAAGTATAAGTAGTGTTTGGGATTATTTGAAAGTCGGGTCAGCAAGAAACAGCCAATTGGCAACATGACGGATTGATGGAAAAGACATGCTATAATCCAAACAGGAATTCGTTTAATATCGTTGTTTGGAACAAGAAAAGAGAAGATAACTAACGATGTAGCTATTCCGTTACGCAGTCCATTTACTCCGTATCCCCAAAAACTCAAAGAACAAACGAACAACACTAGTGCTACAGCATATTGTTGTTTGAATCGTTTCTTTAAAGCAAAGAAAACAGGCAATATATATAATGAGCAAAGAACAAACCAATACCCTTTTAAATTGACGAGTTGTGAAAGCCAATAGGTAAGATACTCAAAACCAATATCTCTATCTCTTATAGCAACCGTACCATAGAAGGCTTTCTTTTGGAAAGCCATGGCATAAGCTGAAGTATCTCCAAAGTAGTGATAATCGGTCGGTCGGAAAGTTACATGAACATATACAATCAAGAGTAAAGCAAGGCTAAATATCTGGTTGTTGATATAAGGCTGTCTTACTGTTTCTGCCCTGACCGGTTGAATAGCGATGTAAACAACTAATAGCAGCAACAAGTTGTAATATAAGGCTATATATAGACTAATACTCATAAAATGACATCACAAATTTGGTCCACATAATGTTCCCACGTAATTTTAGCTTCTATGCGCCGACGTGCATTACGACCTTCATTTATAGCAAGAGATTTATCGTCGATTAACTTAATGAGTAAATTCTCCAATTCTTCGTGGGCGTCCTGATGTATCAACCAACCGCCATTATTCTCCTCGACAGCATCGGGAATGCCACCTGTACGAGTACCTATAACGGCGGTTCCACAAGCTTGCGCTTCGGCAAAAACAAGCCCGTATCCTTCTACATTCCTATTATCCGCTTCTTCACGTGTACAGAGAATGAATATATGCGAGGCTGAATAGAAATCGCAAAGTTTATTATCATCAATGAAACCTTCAAATGATACAATATCTGACAATCCTAAATCGGTAACCATCCGCTCAAGTGCACTCTTATATTTTCCTTTACCTCCGAGATGCAATCGCACTTGTTGCTTATACTTTGCCGGTAAAGAAGCTATCGTCCGGATAATAAAATCATGTCCTTTAAATTTTTCCAATCGAGAAATAGAACAGAGGTGTAGCAAGCCATCCTTATATTTTTCACAAGTAGGGCGAAAATGAATTGCATCAACCGCTAACGGAATAGCGATTGTTTTAGCATTTGGAGAACAATGTTTTACTAATGTCTCTGTATAATGACTGTTAGCAATCACGCAAGAGGCGTTTCTTAGTATAAAACGTCGATAAGTAGGCCAAATACAGCGTCGGAAAAAACTCTTTCCGGCAAGATATTCGGCTCCATGTGCCAATATATAGGTTTCTCTGTTTGACAATAGAGACAGCATTCCCTCTGGATGATAATTCCCGGTAATTACAATATCACCGGGAACAGTTTTTTTGCGTAAATACTTCAATGTACGCAACTCCAATATTCCTCTTCTTCCATGCAATCTCACCACATTATTATCCTCCTCTGCATCGGTAGAAGTACTTTGGGGACAAATGACTGTAACATTCAGTCCTTTTTTCTCTAAATATTTTTTCAGTTCAAAACAAAGCCTTGCAATACCACCATTACTTGGTGGATAATCATAGGTTACAAT
This sequence comes from Bacteroides sp. OF03-11BH, assembly GCF_003604005.1. Lineage (NCBI taxonomy): Bacteria > Pseudomonadati > Bacteroidota > Bacteroidia > Bacteroidales > Bacteroidaceae > Bacteroides > Bacteroides sp. OF03-11BH. The sequence goes on from NZ_QTMW01000044.1 coordinate 34,202, forward strand.
AAAAATGTGTTTGTTAGATGTTTGCATAATGAGTATATTTAGGAGTTAGTTTTCCTTTTTTATAACCTTCTTTATAAGTTTTTGCAAAAAGTCTAAACAGTCCGGGATTGCGGTAAGTAAAAGCGTATGATGCAACAAGACGCAACAAATAGATGTAAGCAGTCGGCCTATGATACCATTTGAGATGACGGCTAATCAATAAAGCCCGGTTATGTACTAATGAAGCAATATAGCGATTGATATCCAGAACCCTGCAACCGCCTGTATCAGCAGCCAAGTGCCATACATGAGCATCATAATTAAAAAAAACTTTGTATCCAAGTTCCTTTACTCGTAAACATATTTCGGTTTCTTCATATAGAGCAGCTCCATAATTCAAATATTCATCAACACCACCAACTTCTAAAAATATGTCTTTTTTTATGCTATAATTTCCACCTCCGCCATGATCTACATATTCTTTATGATTAATGTGGAATCCCCGTTCTGGAGTTGCCGTATAGAAATGGAACTTGCCTACATTTTTCGATTTGGGATTATTCTTATATTTTTCTGTAATTCCCCCTGCCACTACTGCGATATCAGGTTGTGACAAGAACTTGTAATGCTCTTTGAGCAGGTTGCAGTCACACTCGATATCATCATCTAGAAATAGGATGTAGGCGTATTGTGTGTGTTGCACACCGAAATTACGAGCTTCAGGTAGCCCTCTAAATTCAGTCACATGATAGTACTTAATCAATGTATCACTATCTTTTGCACGACTATACATAGTACTGTCAATGGCTGCCGATTGGTCTACAATAATTATTTCATACGGCTCCCCAAAATCTTGCTCTATTAAGCAATCAACTGTACTTGCCAGATAATCAGCCCGATTAAGTGTGGGCAAAATAATGCTTATCCCTTTTTGCATAAGGCGTTTATGAATAATATGAATCAAGAGTTAAGAAATTAATCACTTCGTTTAGGAATTATACTCTATCAGAAATTTCACTATAATGAAGCATTTCTATATTTTACGTAGTTGTACTGAAATGTTTGACTTTCTTCAAGATGGCAATACAAAAAAAGCCTTAACTCCCCTTCGTATGAATATGTGATTTTATAAATAAAAAGTCCGTTTAAATTTTCTAATAAAGCAGTTGAGTTAGGATTCTTCTACATGATGTTTGGAGCTATCTCTTATAACTCGATTGTAAAATTCGATGTTTTGTGCCACTATCTCGTTGGTGTTGAATCTAGCAGTTGCATTTAGATAAGCCCTGTCGGCTTGTTCACACCTATAAATGGGATTCGAGATTAGCCGTTGCAAAGCCTCTGCAAATTCATCGATACGTTTCACCCTGCATTTGCAAACACAGTTACTGTCTCCTATAATCTCTTGAAAACAATCGATATCGGAACAAACAATTGCCTTCCGCAGTAACATTGCCTCCAGTAAGACCAAACCGAAAGTTTCTGCATGGCTTGGAAATATGCAAATATCGGCACTGTTAGCGTATGACATAGTCTTGTCATAAGGTAAGCGACCTAAATACGATACACAACCGATCGATTGCTTTGAAAAGAGAGATTTGCATTTTTCCCATGTCGAAGAACCATTCACTACTGCATCCTGTCCGATGAGAATGAGTTTGACATTGTCGTTTTGCTCGCATATCCTGTTGAAAATAAGAGGCAAATCAAGTACCCCCTTTTTCTCAACAATTGTCCCCCAATAAAGTATCGTTATTGTATTTTTGTTCATGTCACTAGATGAAAGAGGGGGCATGTTTATATCCACAGGATTATATATTACACATTTTCTCTTATTCGAAGACAGACTGAATAATTTATCCGTCAGGTCGAGAGCCTGTCGGCTAACTCCTATATAGGCATCAGAATTACGCAAAGCATTATATTCCATAAGCCGTACGTTCCATGGAGTTTTGTTTCCAGACAAATGATCGAAATACACATTTGAACCATGTAATCTTGTAACTACTGGTACAGATAAACTACAAAAAGCCAAAGGTCCCTCCCAGTCGATAGATTCAACGAGGTCGATGCCAATCTTTGCCACTAATAGATTTAACTTTTTATTTAGATACCTTCTATTGATAAAAGAAGAAAATGGAGACTTATGAGGCTGGTTTATAGGTATCACAGATATACCATCGTCCCACACAGTTTCTGTAAACTTATTGCCCCAATACACAACTGATACCTTCACACCAGTCTCACTCTTAACGATAAGATGAGACAAATGTTTGATAAAAATTCCGATTCCGCCACATTTCATACCCAATATCGGATATTCTGTAGTTAAAAACGCTATATGCATCTCTATTGTATTTTTTGGAAAATATCAATGAAAGATTTTGTTTGTTGCGATGCCAAGTAACGGCGGCAATATTCTTTGTTTGCCGTCATTGGAAATTTTTCGCTAAATACTTGTTTGATGACAGTAACACCTTGCTGAGGAGTATCTATAAAAATACCTATGCCTGCTTTTATCAATTCGGTTCGTGCTTCGCTAGTCATGGGCACCATTGCTAATACAGGCACTTGTAATGCGATATAATCGACCATTTTTGCGAAATTAGTCCACCATAAAGCCGTGTGTCCGGGAATAAGTACTGCTGCTTTTGCATTAACTATCAATTCATACAATTTACGCTGCGGTACATGATTGATATATTCCACGTTGTTACAGATTCCCAAATCATTGACAAATTCTTCCGTTTGTTTTTGATTGATATTCTTATTACCCACAATTTTAAGGGTGCAACCCTTGCCTTTTAATTCCTTAGAATTGACAGCTTCGGCAAATATTTTCAAGAAATTATCTTTATATTCATGGAGGTATTCACCCACGAATATTATATAATTCTCTTTTTCTCTATTTTGAAAAGAAGGCAAATAATCATCATCTACTCCAGTTGGAATAAAATATGATTTATTTGAGTATCGTCCCTCATATAAATCATTAAATATATTCAGGTATGCTCCCGACAGACCAGTAATAGCATCAGCGTATTTAAAAGTATCTTGTTCAATTTTCTTTTGCTTGGCAAAAACAGGAAAATAATCAGAATACATTCGCTTAGCGTATGTGGTAGGATCCCTGAAATCAGCAACCCATTTTACTCCGGTTAGATGTTTAAGTCGCATACCGATTCTATTTGAGGTAAAAGGCAGGCAAGTGGTATATATGATAGATATATCATGTTCTTTAATTATTTTTCGTCCCATCCTCACGGCACTTCTTTCCCAGAATCTAAAGCGGTCGGGAACTTGAATCCATCGGTCTAGTATATATTTATAAAACTTACCGAATAAAGATTGCTTGTTAGAGGTGACTGTATCCGTGCTTTTTGACTGTGCACCAATAGTTTTTGCTTTGGCTGTAATGGCTTTGAGTGAAGTATCTTCTCCTCCAAGCAACATTCTAAGGCCGCGCAATGTCGGTTCTATATAATTGGCTTGATAAATAGGCACGTCTTGGACTTCGTCCAACAAATCAGGATCTTCTAAATATAGATAATTACGATTAACCGTCAGTACTATCGGATTCCAACCTGTACGTTTAAGATATTTTACAAGTTTAAATGCCCTAAATACCGCAGCATGAGTCTGTGGCGGAAAAAAAGGAGTAATTATAAGTATGTTTTTATTCATCGTTTTAATTTGTTTAAAATCAATGCTTTTACTTTTTTCTTATTTTCTTTGTCTAATAGCACATAATAGGACAGAACAACCAATATTATTGAAGAACTAAGAGCCACGATAATCACTCTTGTAAAGGACTCAACCAAGATATGTTGTATGAGTAGGATTGCGGTAAAAGAAGGAATACTTATGAAAAGATTCACTACCATCGTTGTGAAGAAAAAACGTATCGGTTTGAAATCTTCAACATAATGATGGAGTGTATATGAGCAAACGATATAAATCAATAATGTGCTCACTATAGGCAATCCAAAAGCCCAAGTCAAGCCGATACCTTTACTAAACAATAACCAAAGTATCGGAATGACTGATAATGATACTGTCCCCGCCATAAATGAATAAAATTTCAAACGTCCGACAGCTTGTATTCCAATATATATAATATTATTATTCAATGATATGAAGCTTGAGACTATCAATAAAATACAGAATTCAATTGTATATGGAGGAACTTCCACGAGCCATAAATTCATTACATAATGTATTTCAGAGATAAAAGGAATAGCAACCAACAGATATAACACATTTGCCAAACAAGTAGTTTGCTTTAGTAATTGTATCATGGCATTGAAATCGGTCAATGCGTATTGCTTTATAATTTGCGGCCTCGAAGCCATTACCAAATTGGTTGATACTTGTTCAATCATCAGTTGCACAGTTGTTGCCAATCCGGCTGCGGCATTAACAGCTGTACTGCCAAATATATTAAGCAACATATTTGTTCCCTGTTGACGAGTAGTAAAGCAAATATTGGAATAAAGATTCCATCCTGAAAAGCTAAACAGAGAACGGCCGATAACCTTATTCCATTCCCAATTAATCCGGCATTCGTCATAATGCCTAATGCAATAAATGCGATATGTCATTGCAATCAAGAATGAAGATAAGAGCATAAGTCCTCCATATAAAATGAGCTTATCACATACTGTAATAAGTAGAAGTGTAGCGATCAGCAACTTCAACAGTGATCCAACAATTTCCACAATAGCATACACGTCCATTTTTTCGTGCGAAATAAGAGTCGCATTGTATGGAACTTGAGTGATGCTGACCATTGAGGAAATTATTGAAAATTGATACACCCAAACAGCTGCACTCATTCTCTCATCTGGAATGTTCAATTTTTCGAATAACAGCCAAAGTCCGACCGTTTCAGCCAAAAACAAGACTATAATTGCAATTCCTATATGTAATATAAAGGCTGTATTGAATGTTTGTTGGAGTTGTCGAGGGTCATTTTTGGCAAGTTCGACTGTAAGAAAGCGTGAAGTCGCTCCACTCATCGTTACATTCAAAAAGCTAAATAGGACAACAATACCGCCGACAAGTCCATAAATGCCATAATCATCTACACCAAGTGCATTTAACACGATCCGTGATGTATATAGTGATACAATCATGGACAGCAACATACGTGCATAAAGTGCCACTGTATTCTTGAATATTTTTTTATTATTTACGGACGATGTCTTATTCATAGCAAGCTTATGATCTTCCTAATACAGACGGAATGTATCTTTTTATTAAGGTTGTCGCAAAATAGCATATTGCAACAATGAGTGCAAATTCCAATATGGTCCAACTGTAGTTTACAAGATGTAACTTATTGCGCACGATCCAGAATGTATCTACAAATAATATATGTAGCCCCAATAATGCCAAACTGTTAATTCCACACCAAATCAATATTTTATCCAATGGAATAAGTTTCAGCTTTCTCGAATTAAAATATGAATTGATAAACCAATAAAAATTCATAATAAAAACCATTGAAAGCAACAATAGATGCAATGGAAAATTGTTTGATTTTAAGTCAACGTAAGAGGGAAATAGAACGATGAAAACAATGGCGATAATAAGCAAGAATAATGAGTATATCGGTGAAACCTTCATGCCGTACCATTTGTTCCGCATGAAGCAAAAACCAAGATGGTAATAAATCAAGGTAGACATTGTTGTGTCAATAAAATATGGCAAATCAATGTTATTAGCATTTAACCAATATCCTACTCCATATAATAATATACATAATGCGCTGATTGTTAATGCTTTATTGTAGGGGTGATTTTATGTATCAATAAATAAACGAATGAAACCTCGAACAAACAAATTAAAAACCAAATTACATGAAATAAAATAAAAGAGTTTTCATCACCGAGAAAACCATCAAACATACTCGTTACAGGGAGCGAGATCGCTTTTGCCCAATTATGAGTTTCGTTAAGTTTCAAAACGAACAAATATGCGAACAACAAAAAGGCAAAAAAGGCCCAAGGAATCAGTAATTGTCTGGTCTTTTTTGCAAAAAACTCTCTCAAACTGATTGGACGAAAGAAACAGCCTGACACAAAAAAGAAAAGGGGCATGTGAAAACTGTAAATAACGGTTTTCAACATGTAAGGGATTTGTATATGACCAAGGATGACCAATAAAATTCCTCCCCCTTTCAATATGTCAAAGGAGACAATCCGATTAGAGTCTACCATCTACAACGTTTTTTTCAAAGATAGCTTTAACATCGAATATGACGTGTTGAGCATTTAGTAACGTTTTTACATCAAAGCCTATAAACTGTTCGTGTGCTACAGCTATAATTGCCGCATCGAATTTCTTATCCAAAGGATGTTGGTTCGTTACCGAGATTCCATATTCTCGCATAACTATATCAGGATTGGCCCAAGGATCATATACGGTGATATGTACGTTATACTCTCGCAAAGCATTGTAAATATCTATAACCTTTGTGTTCCGCACATCAGGACAGTTTTCTTTAAAAGTAAACCCTAATATGAGGATATGAGAGTTGAGCACCTGTATTCCTTTCTTCAGCATCAATTTCGCAACTTGGTTGGCCACATATTCCCCCATACCGTCGTTCATTCGGCGACCGGCTAAGATTATCTCAGGATTATAACCGTGACGTTGTGCACATTGAGCCAAATAATACGGATCAACTCCAATGCAATGGCCTCCAACCAGCCCAGGCTTAAATGGCAGGAAATTCCATTTGGTAGAAGCTGCTTCCAGTACATCCTGTGTATCAATGCCCATTTTAGTAAATATCTTGGATAGCTCATTCACAAATGCGATATTGATATCACGCTGTGAGTTTTCTATTACTTTGGCTGCTTCCGCTACTTTCATCGTAGGAGCGAGATGTGTACCGGCGGTAATTACAGAAGCATATACCTCATTTACTTTCTTACCTATTTCAGGCGTAGAACCGGAAGTAACCTTTTTGATTTTTTCTACTGTATGAAGTTTATCTCCCGGATTTATACGTTCAGGGCTATAGCCAGCAAAGAAATCTTCATTAAATTTCAATCCGGACACTTTTTCCACAACCGGGATACATTCGTCTTCTGTAACACCTGGATAAACAGTAGATTCATACACCACAATATCCCCTTTGGAGATTACCTTACCAACAGTTGTGCTGGCACCGTAAAGCGGAGTCAAATCCGGATTGTTGTTTTTGTCTACCGGAGTGGGAACGGCAACTACATAAAAATTGTAATCACGGATTTCCTCTATATTGGCAGTACACTTAAAACCATTGGCAAGGGCAGATTGGAGTAGTTCATCTGACACTTCGAGTGTCGCATCATGACCTGCCATCAAAGCAGTCACACGAGCTTGGTTCATGTCAAAACCTATCGTTTTATACTTTGTCGAGAAAAGACGAGCCAAAGGGAGCCCTACGTAACCAAGACCAATTACGCAAATTTTAGTTTCATTCATAATTTCATCTGTTATTATTACTTTAAATATTCTTCCAATACCATTTGACAGCCTCTTTCAAACCGTCACGCATACTGTATTGAGGATTGTAACCTAAAAGGGATTTTGCTTTATCAATACATGCCAAGGAATGGGGAATATCCCCCAAGCGGTTGGGACCATGAATTATTTTCACGTTGGCAATTTCGGGGTCAAATTCACTCAAAAATTCTTTCAAGTAACCGACCAACTGGTTTAATGTGGTGCGTTCTCCGAAAGCAGTATTGTATACTTGGTTGGTTGCATTCGGATTTGTCGTGGTCATAGCCAGCATGTTCATTTGAATCACATTGTCTATATAAGTAAAATCGCGGCTATATTCACCATCTCCGTTAATGACAGGACTCTCATGAGCCATGAATTTCTTAACGAACAAAGGAATCACCGCAGCATATGCCCCGAATGGATCTTGACGACGACCGAAAACATTGAAATATCGTAAGCCGATACATTCCATTCCATAGGTTTTGGCAAACACATCGGCGTAAAGCTCGTTTACATACTTTGTTATGGCATAAGGCGAAAGCGGTTTACCAATCACATCTTCTACTTTGGGAAGAGACTGACTGTCTCCATATGTAGAAGAACTTGCTGCATATATAAAACGCTTTACATTGGCATCGCGAGCGGCTGTCAGCATATTTAAGAATCCCGATATATTAGTTTCATTTGTAGTTATAGGATCTTTGATAGAACGTGGAACTGAGCCTAATGCTCCTTCATGCATAACGTAATCTACATTTTCTACAGCTTTCTTACAATCGTTCAGATTCCGTATATCTCCTACGATAAGTTTAAACTTATTCGGATATCGTTGTAGAAATGGAAAAATGTTTTCAGGTTTACCTGTGGAAAAATTATCCAAACAGATTACATCATAGTCGTGAGCCAATAAATACTCACATAAATTGGAGCCGATGAATCCCGCTCCACCAGTAACTAAAACTTTTGTTAATGACATATGGATTGTTGTTTTATGTTGAAGTTGCAAGCCTATTGCTTGATAGGGGTGTAATGATTTATTTTAAGACTGGTTTGGATAAAAGAGAGATTGTGTGTATCTGCTCCAAGTCGATTGTTACAATTTCCATTGAATTCCAGCCTGTTGGATTTTTTTGTATGTATTTTATGCAAATCCACCTAGAGAGAAAAAGTTAAACAGAATCTACAGGTCTTAATAACCGATAATTATAATCTATTTAAACTATAACAGTCTGACTATCAATTAAACAGTTTTGTATATTTTTTGTAATACTCGTACAAATGAACTTTTGAAATATATTGTAATTGTGAATGTCCGTTCCTATATGAGTAATAGCCTTTTCTTTTAATAGCAGCATGGCTTTTTTCTTAATCCGGTTGCCATACATACCCGCTATTGACGGAAGATTGAACTGAAACTTCACTCCCATGTCTTTTAATTGTTGATAATCCGACTCACCCATATAAACATACCGTTCCGGATGGGCAAGAATGGGATAATAGCCTTTAGCCTTGATGCGGAGCAGAATGTTGTTCAATCCCATCGGAGGGTTAAAGTAGGAGGTTTCCACCAGTAGATGGTCACCGCTTTCACCCAAGGGCAGCAGATCGTTCTTTTCCAACCGTTCCTCGAAGAGGTTGTCAAGCATGTTCTCTGAGGCCAGATGCAGTTTTATCGGACCGCTATAGGTGGCTTGAAGTTCAGCGTAACGCTCCCGGAGGTGCAGTGTGGTGTTGGGCATATCTTCCATGATATGCGGTGTAAGCCATACGGATTTTATGCCCAACTCTTCATACAGGCGCAGTATTTCCAATGCTTCTTCCATCGTCTGCACACCGTCGTCCACACCCGGCAGAATGTGCGAGTGACAGTCGGTAAAATTCTTGAATATACCGCTATCTTTCAGCGATATACGTTTCCTGAATGGCCACACAATGATACGAGTATTTTTATATAAAACATTTTATTTTTTTTAATTAATAATCATCCATTTATCCCCACCCTGTTTTCCGTCGGAACCTTAGTGGTATCCTGAGCCGTAACCGTAGTGATAACCATATCGATAGCCATAACGGTATCCATAGCGACCGCCACTTCCCTCGGTCCCGTTCAAGATCAGGGACATGTTCTTGTATTTTTTCTCCTCGTAGATTTTCTCCAATTCAGCAAGCATACTCCGTTCAAGTAATCCTGCACGAACTACGAAAACGGTACGGTCGGCCAGTTTCTCAATAATTTGCGTGTCGGCCACCAGTTCAACGGGCGGACAGTCGATCAGCACATAGTCATATTGCTCCCTTACAGTATCGATTGTCTGCTTTAACCGCTCGTCGAACAATAATTCCGTTGGGTTAGGAGGAATCGTTCCCACGGGTAGTATATCCATAGATTTATGTTTCGGATCGGGTACGATGATCTCATCCAGATTATCGATACGACCTCCCAGATAGTCGCTCAATCCCTTGTCAGGAGAGTCGATATAGGATGATGCAGAGGCGTGGCGCAGGTCTCCGTCGATTACCAGCACTTTTTTTCCTTTGATGGCAAGGCTCACGGCGATGTTCATGGTCAGAAACGATTTGCCGCTGCCCGGATTGAATGAGGTCATGATGATGACATTCGAAGTCTTGTCCTTGCCGGTCATAAATTCCAGGTTGGTACGCAATACGCGGAATGCCTCGTTGATGATGTCACGGTTGCCCTCCTTGACGATAACGGCCTTGACTTCCTGCGGTTTCTTTCCTAATATCCCTTTTTTCTTTCTTGTGAACAGCGGAATTTCACCGATGAACGGTATAGTCAGGTTTTCCAGGTCTTTCCTTCCCCGTACACGGGTATTCATATTCTCGCGCATGAAGATAATGACTATCGGAATGAGCAGCCCCAGAGCGAATGCGACCATAAAGATATTTTTATGCACAGGGGATGTCGGCAACATGCTGCCGTGTGGCGGGGTAACAATGCGGGTATTATAAGCCGTGAACGCCTGTGAGAGTTCGTTCTCTTCACGCTTTTGCAACAGGAATAGGTAAAGAGCTTCCTTTACCTTCTGTTGGCGCTCCACCGAAAGCAGGTACTTGGCCTGTGTTGGGTTGGCCGCTATACGTGATGTCGTCTGTTGCTCCGTCTGCCGCAAACTTTTTATCTGCGAATTCAAGGTCACTATCTGATTGTCGATAGATCTGATTATCGCCCCACGCATGGATGCCAGAGCCTGATCCATATCCACGACCAGCGGATTTTCCGTGCTGCTGTTCGCAACCAGACTGTTGCGCTGCAACAGTTGCTTGTTGTATTCGGCAATCTGCGATTCAATATTGGCGCTTTCAATGCCGGAGTTGGCCGGAAGCAGTTGGGTACGGTTGGCATCGTTGGCTAAATAGTTCCGGATGTAACGGGTCATATAAAGCTGGTTGTTCAGGGACAGGATCTGCGCGTTGGCCGCACTGCTTTGAGCCATATACATACTCGATGCCGCCTGCACGTCGGGCAACAGATGTTCTGACTTGTAAGAGGAGATATCCTCGTCCACATTTCCCAGTTCCCGTTCGATTACGCCCAGACGCTCGTTGATGAACATTGAGGTGCTGACAGCGATCTGGTTTTTGTCCTTCACCCAATTCTCGTTATAAACGGAAATCAACATGCTCAATACATCTTCTGCCCGCTGTGTGGAGTTATCCTTGAATGACAAGTCTATGACTGACGCTTTCTCGCTGTTCAATGAAACGGACAGATTGGACGAGCAGGAGTTGACGGCGTTATACAGACTGGATTTGCCTACATATAATGTATATGCCTCGCCTTTCACGTAATTGGGTGTTGTATGGATAATGATTTTTCCCAATGGCGTAGTGATGGAGTCGAGCAAGCTTCCCTTTACGTCCTTTTCTTCAAGATCTGTCCCGTTACGTATAAAGTCGGATAGGTATAACGTACCGTCCGGCTGTATTTCCAACGTAAAACCGGCTGATTCATTCTCAGGCAAGTCATTTATCGTTACATCCACCGGTAATGTCAGTCCATAGGCTACCTGACGGTGGAATTTTCCCCGAACGAAGTAATTCATATCCAGACGCAACCGTTTAACCACTTCGGTCATTAAAGACGGTGATCGAAAGGTGATGAGTTCGTTATTCACATTTGTACCGGATTGAAACAGCCCGAACTCCGAGAAGGATTCCAAATCCGAGGAGACCGACTTGCCTTTGGAATCCTCTTTGATCAATACCGAAGCGGTACGTGTATATACGGCAGGAGTGCGTAACAGATAGGCAGTAGCGGCACCGATCGTTACCGCTAAAGACAAGACGAACCACTTCCATCTTGCGAGGCACAGGTATAACAGGTCCTGTATTCGCAGGAAATCATCCTGCTGCCCCGGTTTTATATTCTTTTGATTTACGGTCATCATATCTGATTCTATATTATTTTACAATCAACACGGTAATGGTCGTCAGCAACGAGGCCAATGACATCCAGAAAGAGGCTGAGCGGACGTTATTGCCGTTGACGGTCGCCTGCCGTGCTTTCATTGAGTTGGGTTCCACATAAACGATATCGTTCTGCTGCAAATAATACACAGGAGAGGCATAAAGGTCATATCCCGAATTCAGGTTGACCTGATACAGGGTTTTTTTCCCGTTTTCCTCCCGTTGTACCAGCACGTTTTCCCGTTTCCCATAGACGGTAAGGTCCCCGGCCATGCTTAAGGCCTCCAAAAGTGTCAGCTTGTCCTTTTCGATATTGAAACGTCCGGGGGTGGCAACCTCGCCCAACACTGAAACGGTCAGGTTCATAAACTCCACTGTAACAACGGGGTCTTTCACGAGATTCTTTGAAACCAATTCCTCTTTTATATACGAGGCGATCTCCGCGCGTGTCATTCCTGCCACATGGATATGTCCCAGCACAGGAAAATCAATATCCCCATCCTTATTTATTGTATATCCTGATATTCCCTGACTATTGGATGTACCTGATGTCGTACCAATCTGTCGGGATATGATCGGAAGGTTGAAAAGGTTCATTAATAAGGGGTCTTTGCTGTTGACCTGTATGGAAATCTTGTCTTCTGGACGTATCCGGATTTCCAGCGGGTTCAAGACTTGCTCTGCGGTACCCCGTTTCAGGTCCGTGAAATAAGCGACTTTCGGCGTGGCACATGATCCCAGCAGGAAAGCCACGGTCAATAAGAATAAAATGTATCTGATTTTCATATTTCATTGATTTTTATTTGTTGGTTTTCTGTTCCGATTGAAGTTGTCCGATAGATTTCGTCAGCCTGATGTTGGCAAGAGTCCATATCAGGATATCGCCCTGCACGATCCAGTTCACATTGAGATAAAGGGACAGAAGAATATTGAGCAGTATGAATATAGTTGACACGGAAACAATGATGATCATGGTATTGCGCTGCTTTATTCCGAGAGCAAGCAGCTTATGGTGGATATGGTTCTTGTCCGGCAGGAACGGGTTCTTTCCGTTGCGTACCCGATGCAGGTAAACCCTGACCACGTCACAGCATGGAACCAGCAAGGGTGAGAAGGCCAGCACCATCGGATGTACATTTCCTGTATTATCGTCTAGTCCGCACATGGTCAGTTTGAGACTGAGGAAACAGAGCATCATGCCGATGGTCAAACTGCCTGTGTCGCCCATGAAGATCTTCCTTCCGTGTTTGGCGTTCCCGAAAACATTGTAATAGAAGAATGGTACCAACACTCCCAATGTGGCAAACGCCAGCATGGCATAAACATACTGATGGAGCATAAAGAAAGTCAGTCCATAAAATAGGCAGGCGATACTGCATAGCCCGGAAGCCAGCCCGTCAATGCCGTCAATCAGGTTGATGGCATTGATGATGAAGACCACGATCAGGATGGTCAGGGGATATCCTAACCATAACGGCACCGCATGGATGCCCAGAACACCGTATAGGTTGTTGATATATACCCCACCGGCAATAAGCATCACGCCGCACAGAATCTGGATGACAAACTTGGCACGATAACGGATACCGATCAGGTCATCGGCCATGCCAACCAGATATAGTACCATGATGGAGCAGAAAGCAAAAGCCAAAGAGCACACGTCGTTCCCGATTTCGGACAATATCTCCGAATGTCCCAGCACCATATTGATTCCTAGCAACAGGGCTATGGTGAAAAACACTACCGGCTTGAATGCGATACCACCCAATCGGGGCACCGCACAATGATGTACCTTCCGCTCATCGGGAAAGTCGAACAATTTCTTACGGAAAGCGATTAGCAGAATCTGGGGAATGACGATACCCGCACAGAGAACACAAAGCAAAAATGCCAGTGAACAATTTACAATCCAAAAATACATATATTCAAATATTATTTTATTTGTGTAAGGCCACGAGGAAGGGGAACTTCATCATCTCCTTTTTGTGTCATCTCTCAAAATTTGTCACAATCGGAATCATTGATGACTTCAATCAAATCGGGATGAACTTCTACCGATATACCCATAATCCCTTCAAGCATCACAACCACCCGGCGGCGACGTTTTCCTTTCACCCGCATGAATACGCCCTTTACTCCATTGAACTTGCCACCGTAAATACATATGTGGGTACCTTTCCGTATGTCAATCTCTTCCGGTTTATAATAAATAGTGTTTTCTTCATACTGCGAGGCAATCTTGATAAAGCTCTCCATTTGCTTATCCGGCACCACGATATATTTCAGTCCCGTGCTTTTCTCCCACATCATGAATTGTAAGAAATTATATTTTTTTTTGAAATCCGTGATCTGTTTTCGGGAAGCATGCACGAAGACGAGATTCGGGATGACTGGTACAAGCCTTTTGGATTTCACTCCGTGATAGACCCTTACGGCATAGTGTTTCGGTATGAAATACTCTAGACCATCCTTGCCTTTGAGCATCTCTTCCGCCTTTTTCTCGTTTTTATAAGCGCTCATGGCGAACCATTGGATTCTAGTTAGATCTTCCCTTGTGGTTATGGGAGTACTCATTCGTCGTGTGTTTTTTAGTTATTACGGCAGGTCAAGATATACCCATAGTTCATCCCAACTTATGTATTGGTCTGTATTATAGTAATTTATGTCTTTTTTGGCTGTCATATCAACCATTCATGCCGTCTTTTATCTTGCCGCATTCCTATTTTTCTCCATAAGAGAAAT
>NZ_QTMW01000045.1:0-46429 GCF_003604005.1 Bacteroides sp. OF03-11BH
AACCAAACCTCAAAGTGTAAAAGGTGCATTTCTTCGAATGCTTACGAATATAGTCGATTCTCAACAAATGCTTGAAGTACTTGAAAGTATACATATACCCATGTCCGCTCGTCTGAAAGCCATCCTGCAACTTATCACCTTTTACAGTGTGATAAACATACGAAGACGGCAGAGAGTTAAAGTCACCGCAGACTAGAGTAGGATAGGGGGAGGCGGCTATCAGTTGCTTGAGAAGATCAGCTTGTACGGCCCGTTTCCGGAAATTCTCGTGTAAACCGTCGATAAGTCCCAGGGCAGCATGTTCCACTCTTTGGGAATCATCCGTACGAAGTCCCTTTTCCAGTTTGCGCTTGTTCTGGCTTACTTCTGTTGTTTGGAGATGATTGTTGAACAGGCGGATGGTGCGACCATTGATTTCAATATCACATGCAAGACTGCAATTTTTCGAATCAGGATAGATGATAAGATGCTCCTCCTTGATAGGATAACGGCTGAAAACAGCCAGTTGCAACAGATTCTTCCCTTCGGGCGAAGAAGGAATATAATGATACGGCCAATTAGAAAGAGCTGCGGATATACTATCGATGCCAAACTCATCGTTAATGCCAAATTCTTGGAAACAGAGAATATCTGCTTGCAGATTTCTCATGTAAGAAGCAATCTCCTTGCATGAGTAGCCGGTATGCTCGTGGTTAAAGGCATCGACGTTGTAAGTAGCAACCGTCAACACTCCCGGAGTATATACATTCATTTTAACCATCGGTGACGAAGCCGGACTGAAAAAAGGCGATTGTAATACACAGCTCATATATCCCCAATTGCTGAATATAGCAATCAGAGGGATGAAAACCCAGCACCGCCAACGAATCGTCCAGTAGATAGCAGAAGCAAGATTAGCCAATAAAAGTATCGGCAGTATCAAACCGATGAAAGGCATAAATTTGAAACTATCCGGTGCGGCATTGCCTACGAAAGCACCCGCAATGGTAACTCCTGCCAAAATACTGGTCAGCACGATGGATATGTAATAAAACAGTCTGTAAAAGGCTTTCATTTAATCTAAATTATTTGCTGGTTATATCATGAGGGATTAAGCTCTCTACGAAGGAAGCAACCATTTATGAATCATTGCTTTCAACTTATCATCCGCTATTGGTTTAGCTATAAAATCATTGCATCCCGCTTCTTCAGCCGCTTTCCGGTCCTGTTCGTATGCAAAGGCACTTTGAGCAATAATAGGGACAGTGGCAGACAGCTCACGGATGATTTTTGTAGCTTCCAGTCCGTCCAGATTCGGCATCTTGATATCCATCAAGATAAGATCCGGTTTCACTTCATCGAACATCGTGACAGCTTCCATTCCGTCATGCGCACGTATAAGCTGATGGTCTTTACCTAGAATAGCCTCCAATAAGTCGAAGTTACTGTCCGTATCTTCGGCAACCAAAATACAGGCATGCCGTGTATTTACAGAACTGTCAACATTCGAATCAGCAGTTTTTCCGGCAGATGCTATTCCAGCAATGTTCCCTTCACCATTCTCTTTCTTTGAAGAATCCACATTTGCAGGATTTGCAATCGTGTATGGTAAAGTAAATGTAAACGTCGTCCCCTTGCCAAATTCGGAGTTGACGGAAATCTTTCCACCGAGCCGTTCAACAATAGACTTACAGATAGATAACCCCAATCCTGTGCCCTGCGCATGATTGTTCAGCTTTGCGAAACGCTCGAACACACGCCCCACTTTCTCCGGTTCAATTCCTGTTCCGGTATCCGTTACGTGGAATACAATCTGATTGTCCACCAGTTTGTAACCATAACTGATGCTTCCTTCCTTCGTAAACTTGACAGCATTTCCAATCAGATTTGAAATCACCTGGAATACCCGGTTCTTGTCCGTTTCAATCATCAGACTTTCGTCCGAGGATTCATAGACAAGGCTTACTCCCTGCGGAGTACGGAATATATGAGCATCGTGCACTTCCCGGCAGAGATTATGGAGACTGGCCGGTCCGAAGGAAAACTCGATGGTTCCCGATTCAATCTTCGAGAGGTCGAGAATCTCGTTGATAAGTTGCAGGAGACGTTCGTTGTTCGCGTTTACGATGTTATAATACGTCTTCCGTTCTTCCGCATCGTCGCTTTCGGCAATGAGATGCGAGAAACCTACGATAGCATTCAGCGGCGTACGTATTTCATGACTCATATTGGCGAGGAAGGCCGACTTCAGGCTATCAGACATTTCCGCTTTCTCTTTCGACGACTGAAGTTCCCGTTTTATCATTTCCAGTTCCGTGACATCCCATTCGATGCTGACGATGATAGGCGAAGACAATTCGTCCCCATCCACCCGGATCTTCCGCTTGTCAAGGATAATCAGGTTTCCGTTCCGGTCCTTTCCTTCCACCGTCCAGTGCATACCTTTTCCGCTGGTGGCCACTTGAATATCCTCCTGTCTCTTCTTCTCTGCCACGATAGGCGGGTAGAAATCGAAGTCATTCTTACCGACAGGATCGTTCTTGTAAAGATCGCGGTTATAAGCCTCCCGGTTCCGGTAAATGTACCGGAAATCATTATTGATCTCCTTCACAACAATCCCCGCGGGGAGATTATTGATCGTCGTATCCATGATTTGATTCAGCCGTTTGATTTGGGCTTCATACCGAATCCGTTCGGAAATATCATGGGCAAACGACCAGTAACTTTCTTCACCGGAATCATTGGTGACGTTGTACATCGTACCTTCGTAAGCCAATATATCTCTATTGATTTTCGACGGATGGTGAGCCACAAAGTTACTGCTGCCACCGTGTATGACATCTTTGCAACGTTCGTTCCAAGCCTCTTGCGTAGGCATATCTGCGGCAACATTGTAAATCTTTAATTGACTGATGTCTTCGTTTTCTGAAATACCATGATTGTACAGGAAACGACGGTTAGCGAAGATAATCGTGCCATCGGGTCTGGCGGCAAAGATACTTTCTTTGGCATTGTTGATGGCATGAGTCAGTGTGTTGATGTCATTTCTGCGATGCTGTATATCCGTGATGTTCTGAATATACCCTTCGATGTTGAAACTACCGTCGGGGCGCTCTTCACGCAAATAAGTCTGGATACGCATATAGAAGATTTCTCCGTTCAGGCGAACGCGATAACTGATGCTCTCCATGTTGAGCTCTTTCTCGTTCACGTGGCACCATTCAATAAAACTCTGACGATCTTCTTCTACAATCAGTTCCACATATTTCTCAATGGCAAGGTTTTGTACATTTTCCTCGCACAAAACACCAGTATATCCAAGATAATGAAAAATATTCTGTTTCGTATTATACGTCCATTGTCCTATCTGGGCTACCTTTTGAATGGTCCGCAGGGTGAGATTTGCCTGTTCCAACTGTCTTTTTACGTTGCTTCTTTGCGTGATGTCGCGATATTGGCAAAGCACCATACCGTCATAAGGGAACATGAGGCATTTGAAGTAAAAAGTTTCGTCTTTCAGCACCAACTTGAAGTTCTTGCTGATGCTTCTTTGTTCTTCGAGTACAATCTGGAAGATGGGCATCACCCTCTCTCTCGTATATTCTGGTAAAAGCTCAAATATATTTTTTCCTAAAAGTATATCCTCTTGCAGAAACCATAGATCACAATGAGGTTCAATGTCTACGCAGACTCCGTGCCTGTCAACCAATAGCATTGTATCTGCCGTCAGTTTCAATATTCTTTGTGCGTTATTCGCATCATGTAATATTCTGTTCATGTCTGTTTTTTATTAGATGATAGAGACTAATGTCTTAATAGTAAGGATAACAAAAGATAATAGTATTTGTTTTACCTTTCGGCACGCTTCGCCTTTTCCCAGGCTCCGCTTCCTTTTTTCTTTTTCAGATAACGGATGCCTTTCAATACATTGACATTCATAAATAGGAAATAGTAGGGGATAAAAAGCAACTTGTTTTTTATCTGTTTGGTGGATAGATAATATCCCCAATATCCCAATCCGTAAAAAAGAACCTGCATGGCAAGCAGCACTCCGTAGAATATCGCGGAACCGCCCAACAGCAGAATTACAATATTCAGCGGGAAGAGCGCGAACAACAGGAACGGAGTAATAGACCACCGCAATACCCGGTGCGACGTATATTGAAAGCTAAGTATCCCGTAACGGAAAGGATTCAGCAACGGACGAAGTCGCCAGATAGACTGCAATCCTCCGGCAGCGATGCGCACTTTCCGCTTTTCTTCTTCGCGCATATCTGCCGAACCGCTTTCGATGGCGTAAGCATTGGTGCAATAAGCAATGGTGTAACCTTTCATGGTGATCCGGAGCGAAAGAATAAAATCATCGAGCAACGTGTCCGGTTCCATTGCTTCGAATAGTTCACGACGCACGGCAAACAGTTCGCCTGCTGCTCCTACGGCCGAGTAGAGCCGTGCATCAAGTGCTTTCAGGGTTGATTCGTATTTCCAGTAAATACCTTCACCACCGGCAGCCGCCCCGTCTTTGGTCTGTACGGCGATCCGTTTTTCGCCGGCCGCGCAGCCCACTTTCGGGTCTTGGAAAGCAAGTACGATTTCCCGTATGGCTTCCCGGTTTACCATGGTGTTGGCGTCCGTAAAGACGACGAGCGGAGTGTCCACCAACGTCATTCCACGTGTCATTGCAGCCGTCTTACCCTGTCGTAGGGGTTGGAAGTGTACGGTCGCTTTCCCCTGCCAACGGGTTTGCAGTCGTTCGTTCGTACCGTCATCGCTTCCGTCCGTCACCCATACGATGTGCAGCTTGTCCGCAGGATAATCCAGCTCAAGACTGTTCTCCATCTTTTCGTCTACAACATCTTCTTCGTTGAATGCCGTAATGAAGAGGGTAACTTCCGGCAGGTCTGCGTCCGATGCCGGCAACGAACGCTTCACAGGCTTCACGAAAAGCTCTTTCAACTTGACAAGAATATAAAGCACAATTCCGTAGCCCAGGTATGTGTAGAATACAATGAACAGGGCAAGCCAGAAAATAATTTCAAGACAAAGGGTAATGGTTTCGTTCATAGCTATATTTGTTTATTTTTCTTGTATCGTTTACATTCAGCTCTTATTAGCCTCTTATTTC
Organism: Bacteroides sp. OF03-11BH; assembly: GCF_003604005.1. Classification (NCBI taxonomy): domain Bacteria; kingdom Pseudomonadati; phylum Bacteroidota; class Bacteroidia; order Bacteroidales; family Bacteroidaceae; genus Bacteroides; species Bacteroides sp. OF03-11BH. The sequence goes on from NZ_QTMW01000045.1 coordinate 5,105, forward strand.
ATTTTATTCAGCTCGTTTCTTCAACTCCGTCTTTTTATCCGAATCTTTCAGCATATTCACAAAGTAGTTGGCGTCCGCTTTGGCAGAAACATCTGTCGGATTCGCTTCATATCGTTTCACGAAATTCTCGGCGTGTTCCGCCAGGTATTTCCGGCAGTCGATATTTAGCATGAAGAAATCTTTATGGTCACCATAAGAGAGTCCTGTAACATCTTCATTTGATTTTATGCTTTCAATGTCCTCCATTTTAAGCCCGAAAATATTTTCAGTCACGGAAGGGTAATAGAAAGGAGCGGAGTCCTCTCCATTCAGATTTAGTGTCAGTTTCCACGTGTGCGTATTTACCTGTTTGATTTCCGGTTTGCTGTGCAAACGATAGTAATAATATTCATAATATTCTTCCTGGTTGGTAAACCACATAGAGTCGTCACCATCTCGTCCGTATGTGTCGTTGAGCCATTCCAAGAAGTTTACCCAACCGGTATCTGTATTATGGGCACCTATAGAAATAGCTGCCCGCTCTTCTTTTGGATTTTCCATTTCCTTGAGAATAGCCGCCTTAATCATATCCGGATTTGTCAGCCCGCTACCTTCGGGTGGGTCATAGAAAGCTCTTTCGATCACTACTTGTTCAATATCTCCGTTTTCTTGAAATGGATAGAGTTTTGTAGCTCCGCTTTGTGCACACAGGGTTCTGATTTTATCATATCTCAAAGCCGCTTTGATATAATTTTTATCTCCATTAGGCTCTGCCAGCATTTTACAAGTTCGATTATTCAGTTTCTCACGTATCATGCTTTGAGCAACAGGAAATTGTGCCAGCAACTTATCTTCTGTTTTATCTTCGTCAGGTAGATTCAAGTCATGGAAAGCGATGCTTACTCCGTAATTCATCATTTCCTGCAAGTTGCCCCATACTAACATTGTTTTTTTATAAAAGCGGAAATAATCTCTTGTATATCCATTTTGTACCCATGTTTGTGTGTTCATTAAATCATCGTCGGCAGCCACGGTAGTTCCGAAAGAGAAACGTACTTCCTGTCCGGTACCATTGGTGGTAGCTAATGTTTTTCCCAATGAATAATAATCAGGAGGCAAATCACCGTTTTGCAGATGAGCCAGATCGCAGTAGTAAATATAAGATAAAGGTTTGCCATGAATGGCAGCCCATGTATATGAAAAGGCTGAATGCATACAGTCGTCCTGTGTCATCAGAAACAGCCAATCTTTGTTATATTTCAATGTTGGTATTTCCGTATACAGATATCCTACCTGTCTGTCTGCTTTCAGGTGGATGGTTATTTCTATTTCTTTATCGGCTGTTTCATTACCGAACGGGTATATGAATTCCGTTTCGCAGATGACATCCCGCCTCTTTCCATTATCCTTGTTTTCATCCTCGTCTTTATCTCCTTGATATAGATTCAGTTTGCGGATACATCCCGACATAACTAAGCCAATAATTAAAAATAAAACGATACCGATATTGAGATTCTTGCACATAGGCTTTCCTTTCTTACTTCTTTTTTACTAGATTACTCTCCTCATCCTTATATTCCTTCTTTTGGGTGAACAGTCCTCCGATACCTTTTAATCTGCTGACGACACGCACCTTGAAACTATTGAACAGAGTTCCGTCGGCTCCCACCGTCCCATATCCGGTGACGGCACGCGCACGTCTTTTCCGTACAAATGCAATCTTTCCAAATTGCTTGAGCTGCAAAGCCAGATATCCGTCTTCACCGCGGATAATATCCGTGCGGATTCCCGTTTTCCTCGCACATTCCGTCCGGTAAGCAAATACCAGTCCGCGCACACTAAGCTCCGGACGCTTGAAAGACTGCAACCATAAATGCAAGTCGCGTGCAGCCTCATAGATTTTCAGCCCCATCCAAGAGTGATCCTTGTCGGGAATATAACTCCAAAGCGAGCTGACAGCCACTACACCCGGCTTTTCGAGCGCATCCACCATTGTTTCCACATACTTTGCCGGATACATCGTGTCAGAATCAATGTTGATATGATATTTTCCACGGGCATGGTTCAGTCCGCAAAGACGGGCAAAACCACAACTATGTTGCGTTTCCGTGAAATAAGGCACACCGCAAGCCTCGTAAATCTCCGCAGTGCGATCTTTCGATTCGTTGTCCACACCAATGATTTCTACAGGATATTTACATTTCATCTCGCTCAACGACCAGAGACAGGCGAGCAGATGTTTTTCCTCATTGTATCCGATGAGTGATACAGTGACAAGCGGTTCGTTACTCTGCAATCCGGCCAGATTGCGGCGTACTTCCTCGATAACGGCTTGCGGAGCTTCCGCAAAAGGTTTCTCATAAACCTGTAAATACTTAGAATACCATTCCATAGATATTGAATGCTTTATTTGTTTTCATTAACCGGGATAATCAGGCTTTCAAATAGTTGTTTCCATTGTTCGGCAATATTTTCTATTCGGAAGCGCTGGACGTCCATACGCGCCTGCTGTCCCATTTTCTTACGTATATCTTCATTCTCTATTAAATAAGAGATTTTCTCCGCCAGTTGTTCGATATTCCCGTCTTCTACCAGCAGACCGTCTTTTCCGTCGCTGATAATATCCCGCGGGCCGCAGGGACAGGTGAATGATACGGGCGGCACGCCACATGCCATTGCTTCTATAATAACCATTCCAAAACCTTCGAAACGTGATGAAAGGGCAAAAATTGAACTTTCACAGTACTTGTCGACAATATTGGAAACAGTAGGTTCCAATATACAACTGGCAGTAATTCCTAAAGAGTCAATCTGCTGTTGCAGTTGCTCACGCATACCGTCTCCGTAGATACGCAGTATCCAGTCGGGATGCTTTCTGGCAACGAGTTGCCAAGCCGGGATCAGGCGGTCGAATCCTTTCTGCGGAACATATCTCCCTACCGCTATTACCTGTTTATGGCTATTGTCAGATATTTGGTCGGGAAAAAAAGGAAGAGGGTTATGGATCACTTCAACATTATCCAATTCCGTCCATTCCTGTGCATCCTCGTGGCTCAATACGATGAAACGTTTCAACTGGCGAAGTTGCCGGTATAACTGCTCTCTCCAATAATTGCTTACGATTGTCCGTAAGAATGCGGGCAGACGGCTGTTGCTGAAATCTCGGTAATTAGATTTGTTAAAGTGTATTTCACCCAACTTTGTGCTGCCGTCCGTCATCCGATTGATGAAATTGATGTCACGACGGAGCAGGGAGATAGTAATGTCCGGACGAATTTGGTGCAGACATTCGTTGAGTTTCTTTTTAAAACGTCTTTGTTTCGCAATATATTTAGGTAGTTTTTTATAGAATGACATTCCGTTCAATTCATCATAATCAATGTCAAGTTGATGAAGAGTGATGGACGGATGCAGTTCGTAGTACGGTTTCTTGCCCTTCCCGTCTGTGAGGATGATATGTATTTCATAACCAAACACTTCGGCGAAGTAATTTGCTTTTAGTGTCAATACCCGTTCCATGCCGCTAGGGTAGTAGAGGGCGGGGATGCAGTAGGCTATTTTCATGTTTATCAGAATATTGTTTGTTATTAATTGTGTTTTTGTTTATTTATCTTTAGTCTTTATGGCGTCGATCACTTTCTGCATTTGCGCCTTCCACGATAGCGGGCAGACTGATTCGCGTATCTCGGCAGGCGTCATTTTCAGCGTTTTCCGGAAGTCGATCAGTCCCTGAATATCCACCGGAGATTCGTCGGGTGCCACCTTCCATACATACGGCATGTGGTCGAAGTCGTCGTCGGTTTCCGAGTAAGTGAACGCGAAGCCACGTGCGGCATACTCTCGGTTTTTCAACGTTTTGATATACGTAATTCCGCTGCGGTGGCGTCCCAGGCTGCCAATGGCAAAATCTGCTTTTTCGAACATCGCATCCAGTTCGTCGCCATGCAAAGGACCATGCAGAAGAACATACGGTTCGAGATGGTTGTCACGGACAACAGGCAAGATCCCCGCCCGTTCCCGTTCGCCGGACAGCGGGCCTACAATATGGAAATATACTTTATATTCCGGATTGTTGCGGTAATAATCTGCCAATCCGCGCACAAGGCGGTCGAAGCCGTGCCAGTAGTGCACTTCCGCCACTCCGATCAAGTGCAACTCTTTCGAAGTGTCATTCTGCTGCTGCTTCATCGGAATCGCCTCAAAATCAATTCCGTTGGAGATGCGTATGGTGTTTCCGCCAAATATTTCTTCCGCATTGGAGAAAGTGACGATACCGTCCAGAGCCTTTGCGAGCTTGTGACGGAAACAGCGGTCGATGGCTAGATGAAATTTCATGGAACGGGTGACGTACTCCTGATCGTAAGGATAAGTAGGAATTTCCATCACCACTTTTGCGCCTGTACGTTTCAACGACTTCACCAGCCGGAGGGTGAACGGACTGGCATTGTGAAAAGAGCGCATATATACAAAGTCGATTCCTTCGCGGCGTGCATAGTCAAGAATAGGAGAGTAGTAGACACGTTTCCAAATCTTTGCGGCAAAGCCCGTGCCGAAATCAGCGATCACTTCGTCATCCACCATCCAACGCCGTTCGCCATAAGAGGTCACATCATAATGACACAAGCGAACATCCACTCCACAATCTTTGAGGGCTTTCACCTGATAACGTATCTTCTTACTAATTCCGTTGGCCTCATTGAAGCCGTGAAATATAAGGAAAAGAGCTTTCATTCTTATTTTCAGTATTCAATAATTGTTTATTCTGTTTTTTCTTTCTCAAATTGTTTTTCTTCCTCAAACGATTTGGGCGATGATTTGTTTCCGGTATTCTTCTCCGGCATCCGCCACTTCGCTGCCAATGGCAGTTTCGTTGACATATTTTCGTTCCAGTTTCACTTTTTTATGGGCTCCCATCCGCCACCATTCATACTCTACGTCCACATGACCAACGTCGATGGCCTGATAGCCGGCTTTAAACAAATCGTAGGCCAACACAGTGGCTGCAGGGCCGAGGGCAATCAGAAACAAGGCTTCTTTTTCCACTTTGCAGGCCTCCCGCTTGATGTCTTCCAGGCGTTCGAATGCATCTCTGGGCGGACAAAGAATACGCCGGATGCTCCGGGCATTATCGAAAAGATCGTTGCCCACTCCGAGCCGGCTTTTCTCCCCTTCGATGAAGACGATGTCCCGGTTGTCCCAAATGCCTTTCATGTCGTGAAACCATCGGGCGGAATCTTCTTTGCGGGCAAAGTCCATATAAGGACGGGTGACGAATGTATTGTAATATTTTCGTCCCGCTACCAGCAAACGGTCCCACCACGAACCGTACAGATAAAAATGAGTTCTCCAGAACCGGCGACTTTTGCGATTGTAGCGATACAAATCGCGGAATGCGTCGGAGATGCAGACAATATGTCCTTCTTCGTGACTTTGCAGCACTTCGGTTAGTCTTTTAGCCAATAACGGGTCACCTTTCTGGAAACGGATTTCCTTTTCCGGACTGGTGAGCAACACTTCACCATCGCCAAAACGGCTGACAGAGCAACGGTCGTCGATGATTTTACGTATCGTTTCGTCGATGGAAGCTACTTGCGGTGTGATTTTTCTCTTTTTTCGCAAGACGATGTACCAGAAATTGTACCATTCCACAGTGCTACCATAACTTATTTTATAACGTAGCGTTATAAAAATGTCGCGTATATTCATAGCTATAGACTTTTTTTTCTTAACGACCGCACTTTACCGATCATGTCATACTCATGCGTCATCTGTATATAAATGCCAAAGATAATAAAACTAACGATACCTTTAGCAATAATTGTCACAAAAATGTTCATCCCTTCCAGCGCATACTGCATTGGAATGAGGGCTAATGCTATCAAAATGCTAATCACCAACGGAGAAATAAGCTGACGGATGAACGGCCAGGCACTTTGCCGGAAGGTCACCCGGTACATCTGCCAATAACACTGTATAAAGTTGATGGTGAATGTCACCACAATGCAACTGGCCACTGCTGTCAGGGTTCCGAAATGGAAGATGCCGAGCAAAATTCCCGCCACGTTGAACGCGGACGAAAACACTCCGCACACAAACAAACTTCGTGTATCGCCTGCCGCCTGAAAGATGGAGCCGGACGAAGAGAGTATAATCTGAATCCCTACGGAGAGCGACAGTATCCGGAACACGGGTACGGACGGCATCCATTGATCGCCGAAAATAATAAGCGTCACTTCCTCTGCCGTGAAGAAAAGCAGCACGCTAAGCGGCAGACCGATAAAGGCGAGGAAACGGACGATGCGTTCGTAGGAACTCAACAGTTTTCCCTTGTCATTCTGGAAATCGCTGAAAATAGGGTGCATCACCGGAGTGATTACCTGCGTGATATTCTGCAAGGGCAGCATCATCAAACGATACGACTTTTCGTAATATCCCAGATCGGACATACTCATATATTTACCAATCAGCAGTTTGTCCAGATTGCGGCTGAAATAGTTGATGACATTGAACAGGAATTGATAGGCGGAATAGGAAAATATCTTCCGGAGTACCGTCAGTCCGAGTGTGAAACGCAACCGTTGCGGGTAACGCTGAAAGGAAATTACGAAGATCAGTACGCTGGATACGATTGGATTGATAATCAATGCGTACAATCCTGCTCCGCAGAGGGCGGCGGTTACCGCGGCTGCACCTGCCGAAATCTGAATGACGAAGCTACGGATAGCAATGAATTTAAATTCTTTGTTCCGGTAGAACATGGCTCCCGGCACAATGGTGGCGGAGGCGAAGAACAGGTTGACGGACAGCAGTTGGCACAGGATGCGCAGGGTGTCACTTTGGTAGTAATCGGCGATGATCCACGAAGAAGCGAAAAACAGAATGCTGATTCCGATGCCCGTCCATATAGTAAATGAGAAGATGTCCGACAAATCATCTTTAGTCAGCGATTTGTGCTGCACGATGGCGGGAGACACTCCCATGTCGGTGAGAAGATTGAAGAAGGCGATGATGACGGTGGCAACAGCTACGATGCCGAAGTCGTCCGGTGATAGCAGACGGGCCAGAATTCCTGCCACAACAAGGGATATGACGACGCCACTGTATTTGGCCAGCGCTGTGTAAAATACCCCCGAAAATAATTGACTCTTAATATTATTAGCCATTGATTGCTTGTTTATATGTTTGCGCGTATGCTTGTCCCACTTTGCGGATGCTCATGTTTTCCATACCGTATGCGTAATTCACTTCCCCTTGTCCCCATGCGGCAAGCCGGCGGGCTTCTTCGAGTGCTCGCAGGATGTCTTTCTTGTCGTCGGGATCGAAAGTCGGGTTACCGGTTTCGGAAAGCAGTTCGCCGATGTTTCCCACCTTGGGACCCACCACGACTTTGTGGTAGAGGAAGGCAAGAGGGACATTGCCCGAGTTCAGTATATCTTTCCGCTGGATGAATATCACGTCTGAAGCAGCCATATAGTAGGGCAGGTCGCAGTTGTCTATCAGTTCGTCGTTGGCTCCCGCCTGTAGTTTATACATACGGTTGAGCAGCGGCATGAGCAGATAGTATCCGGCTTTTGAAATCCATCGTTTGATGAAATTCCTGCCATAGCTGTTGCGTCTCGAGAAAGGGTAGAGGCGCGGAGCCAGCAGCATCTTGTGCTCCTCGTCCCAGGCGCGGAAAGCTCCGAGCACCATGCGTATTTCTTCACGGTTGCGGAATTTTCCGAAAGCTGTGACGATGAATGCATCTTGCGAGAGGTTGAGATACTGACGTGCACGCTCTACGCTGATATCTTCTTTATAGGTATATTGGTAAATGTGATGAGGAATGACAACATTCTGACTGTCAGGATACTTCGTGAGAAATTCGTCCCGGCTAAACCGTCCCATGTGTACAACGATATCACTCTGCGATTCGATAATGTCATAGGCCCGGCTGATGATTCCGTTTGCGTAATGCGGACGGACATTGTGGCGTGTGTAGACAAAACGTGCTCCCCTCGAACGAAAAAAACTGATTCGCTCTTCCAGACGCCTGATGATATCAGGATCGTTGCATGTCCATCCCACCACTTCTTCCGGCCACTGGAAATGTATGATATCATAATGCTTATCCGAGTCCCAAAACTCTTTTGTGGAACATCGCACGTCAATTCCAGCCATTCTGATAGCATCGCATAAGATAGGAACAAATAGATTGTCGGTTTCTCCGTTTTCTCTGAAAACGATCAGTGCTTTTATTGATGGGCTGTCTGTTTCGCTATCAATCATTTTTTAAGTTTTAAAGACTTTTATTACATTGCAAATGTAATAAAACTTATGATAAGTTTCTCCTTTTCTGTGTTTTAATTGCAGTTTAAGTTGCTATTTGAGGAAATCTGAAACAGGTCTAATGTTTTTATAAGCCGTTTTTCTTCTTGGGTATAAGGAATGTGGTTGCTTTCGATATATTGCTTGAGGAAGAGACAAGCATGTATGAAAATGTCTGCTTTCATATAGCTGGTGAAATTTATGTAACGGTAGTAGGAGGCTTCACTGATGTTGATATGCACGCAGAGGTCTACTGTGGCTAGCCGTGATGTTTTCAGGAGCTCTTTTATCAGCATTATTCTGTTCCGATAATGCTCGCTTACTATTTTATTTTCTTCTATTTCTTCCAACGTTTGGTTGCGTTTTGTGTCCATATTGTTTGGGATTATTGATAATTTTTGGCAAAGGTCTGATAAAAAATATATAATCCCCCTCTCATTTTTGCGATAGCTGGAATAAAATACATTTCGCACCTTTGCGCCCCGGAAGTATTAAATGTGGAATAATAAATGATAAATGAAAATGAAGAAAGATCAGTATTTCAATTTGGAGGTAAATTTGTTGAATGACGACAATATTGCCAGTATGATGTCGGAGATGAATGCCGCGGAAGCACTCGGAATTTACGTGATCTTGTTGTTGCATCTGCGCACTAAAGATGCTTATGAGGCGTCGTGCAAACCGGTTTTACTGAAGGCCATGGCCCGGCGGTATGATGTGGATGTAGTTGCGGTGGAGCGGGTACTTCGCGAATTCGATCTCTTCGAACTGGATGAGGAACGACAGATGTTTCGTTCTTCTTACTTGGATAGGGTGATGAAAAGCTTGGAAGAGAAGCGGAAAATGGACATCGAAAACGGTAAAAAAGGAGGGCGTCCGAAAAAGGTGGCAAAAAGTGCTGAAACGCCCGTCAGTAAAGGGAGAAAACCCACTGAAAACCAGAAGAGGAGAGAAGAGGAGAGTAAAGAAGAGGAGAGTAAAGGAAGTGTTTCTGTTGTAAACAATAATAGGAGTGATATAGAAACACCGTCTCTTGTGAGCCGTTTGGCGGATGAAGGCAATCATGGTCCGTTACAACCCGTGTTGCCTTGGGAAAAGTTGGTGGACCAACTTTCTACTTTCCAGTCATATATGGAATTGGTCGGGCAACATTCCGGTTTGGGAAAGCTTTTTGTAGACCATCAAAAACTTATTTTGGAAATCTTCAAAAAACATATCCGGCTTTATGACAAAGGAGCCGGACTGCTTTTCCCGGAGGACGTGAAACGGTATTTTTCAAATTATATCGCGGCCGGTTCCGTTACTTGCCGCACGTTGAGGGAAACCTTGCTGAAAGAGCTTGAGAATACGGTCGACAAGGATGTGAACCGCTTTGAAAGCGTCGTCGACGGGCGGCGAACGTATCTGGGACATCTTATTCCGGCTGATGCGCCGCCACGTCCCGATGCATCGGCTGTGTGGGATGATGTGAAGAAAAGATGGGCGCATTAATCCGGCAGATGACTGGCTTCGTCCGGCAGGTGGCCGATGTTCGTCCGGCAGGTAACGGAAGTTCGTCCGGCAGGTGGCAGACACTCGTCCGGCAGGTAAGTCTTCTGCGTGTGAATGATTATTTTAAACTATTTTTTAATTAGAAAAAAGGAAAAAATTATGAGAAATTTTGCCAACTATGATGTCGACATCCACGGTAAATCGAGTGGAGTGCTCAAGACGATTTGTAAAAAATGTCTTCCTACCCGCAAGAATAAGCGCGACCGTTCGCTACGTGTCAACGTCGACACGGGCCACTGTCACTGTTATCATTGTGGCGCTGATTTTTATGTTCCCGATGATGTAGAAGAGCGTAAGAATGCCGAACGTGCGGTAGCCCGCAAGCGTCGTGCGGCAGCCATTCCGCAGCATTTTCAGCGTCCGATGTTCGATGTTTCGAAAACCACGCTTTCCGAAGACACGGAGCGTTGGCTGGTGGAGACGCGTTGCATCCCGCAGTCCGTCATAGCTGCCCTACGCATCACCGAACAGGAAGAATTTATGCCGCAATCCGGCAAAAAGGAACGTTGCATCTGTTTCAACTATTTTGAAGGGGAGCAACTGATAAACACCAAATTTCGCGCTCTCCCGAAACTTTTCAAAATGGTGCAGGGTGCCGAACTGATTTCCTACAACATCGACTCCATTGTGGGGCAGACCTCCTGCATCATCCACGAGGGCGAACTGGATGCTGCTTCCTCCATCGCCGCCGGATTTCAAAGTGTCATCTCCGTGCCGGCCGGAGCCAATTCGAACCTCTCCTGGCTCGACCGTTTTATGGAGACGCACTTCGAGGACCTGAAAGAAATCATCATTGCCGTTGATGCCGATTCTGCCGGAATCCGGTTGCGCAATGAACTCATCAACCGGCTGGGAGCTGAACGCTGCCGGGTGGTGACTTACGGTCCGGAGTGTAAAGATGCCAACGAGCATCTCTGCAAATATGGTATCGCCAGTCTCCGTATCGCCATCGAACAGGCAGCAGAAGTTCCGCTCGAAGGTATCTTCACCGCTACCGACTTGCATGACGATCTGCGGGCTCTTTTCGACAACGGCTTCGGTCCCGGAGCGGAAACGGGATGGGAGGAGATGGATAAGATCTGCACGTATGAACGTGGGCGAAGTGTCTACGTCACCGGAGTTCCCAGTGCAGGAAAATCCGAGTGGGTGGACGAATTGGTGTTGCGTCTCTGCCTGCGGCATCAATGGAAAATCGGGTTCTTTAGCCCGGAAAATACCCCTATCGTCTATCATCTCCGCAAACTGATTGAGAAACTCACCGGACACCGTTTTCAAAACGGCTGTGGCATGACGGAGGGACTCCTTGCGAACTCGGAAGATTTTCTGACTGAAAACGTCTCTCATATCTCTCTGAAAGGTAATGTTTCTCCGGATCGTGTACTGGCCAAGGCTCATGAACTTGTTGTCCGCCGCGGCTGCCGCATTATTGTCTTCGACCCGCTCAACCGTTTCGACCATAACCCGCAGCCGGGACAGACGGAAACGCAATATATTTCCAACCTGTTGAATAAATTTACAGAATTTGCCGTGCAGCATAATTGCCTGCTCGTGGTCGTAGTCCATCCTCGTAAAATGAACCGTAATCCTGTCACGGGCATTACCCCTCGTGTGGAAATGTACGACATCAACGGCTCTGCCGATTTCTATAACAAAGCGGATTATGGTATCATTGTGGAACGTGACAAGGAGGTTGGTGTCACCCGTGTATATGTGGACAAGGTGAAATTCAAGCATTTTGGTGTCGGTGGAATGGCATCCTTTGTCTACGATCCCGTAAGCGGACGATACCTGCCCTGTGAAGAATCTCATGACCCTTCTCTCTCCGCTGACCAGCGTGTCCGAAATACGATGTTCGACAACTCCTGCTGGCTACCTGAAAAAGAACTGTTTTAGGGTATTAGGTATCAAGTATTAAGTATTAGATGTTAAGTATTATGATGTTAAGCATTATGATGTTATCCGTTGTTGTGATGCGTTTACCACGGTTAATACTTGATACCTAATACTTGATACTTTAATTAGGGTTCTTGTAGCACTTCGATGATGAGCCTTACTTGTGCGGGAGTGTAGTATCTGGCGCGTGGATTCATGCCGGTGGCCAGGAGCCGTTCTTTTAGTCCGGGTGCAGCTTCAATCCATTCGTTGAATCGGTCTACTGCGCTTTGTTGCAGGATATTGGGGAGGTACAACAAGGCAAGTTCGCCTTTCCCATAGGTGCGGTATTGGAATGTTTTTTCTTCTTCTTGTTCGGGGAGAATCTTGTTTTTTGTTTTCATTTATAGTTGTGCCTTTAGATTGTTATATTTGAAGTAAAGTTACTCATTTTTAGTGGGATAGGCAAATTTTGAGAGCAGATGTTCGAGCGTATTCATAAAAGAATTGATACTAATAGAATACCGATTCTTGAAATTTATCGTATCTTTGTTTACGTTTCACGTTAAAAGCATAGAAAAAGGATGGAAGGAATATTCAGGCGTTATCCGATAGGGATACAGAGTTTCGAAGATTTACGCAATAATAATTGTGTGTATATTGATAAGACAGAGTTGATTTATCGTTTGGCTAATTCGGCTAAGACTTGTTTTCTTAGCCGTCCCCGACGCTTTGGAAAGAGTCTGTTAGTTTCCACTCTTGAAGCCTATTTCTCTGGTAAAAAAGACCTGTTCAAGGGTCTGATGATGGAACAGTTGGAGAAAGACTGGACGGTTTATCCCGTGTTGCATATTGATTTCAGTATCAGTAAGTATATGAATGCGGGGATGCTGCGCTCCGCTATCAACAATCGCTTGGTGGAATGGGAACGAATTTACGGATGCGACACGAGCGAAGACACTTTCAGTCTCCGTCTGAAAGGTATTATCAAACGTGCTTACGAGCAGAGCGGGCGTCAGGTTGTGTTACTTGTAGACGAATATGATTCTCCTATGTTGGATAGCAACAACAATGAGGAGTTGCAAGCTGAAATACGTGGCATCATGCGCGACTTTTTCAGTCCGTTGAAAGCGCAGGGAGAATATCTTCGTTTTCTTTTTCTAACCGGTATCAGTAAATTTAGTCAGATGAGCATCTTTAGTGAATTGAACAATCTTCAGAACATAAGTATGCAAGATGCTTATAGTGCCATTTGCGGTATAACGGAAAATGAATTGCGTACACAGTTGGAAGAAGATATAAGAAGGATGGCCGAGGCGAATGGTGAAACGTATGATGAAGCGTGTATGCATCTGAAGCAACAGTATGATGGGTATCATTTCAGTAAGAAATGTGAGGATGTGTACAATCCGTTTAGCTTGTTTAATGCATTTGCGCAGAAAAGTTATGAGAATTTCTGGTTCTCTACCGGCACTCCCACTTTCCTGATAGACATCTTGCAGCAAAGCGATTTCGATATTCGTCAACTGGATGGCGTTTCGGCTACTGCCGAGCAGTTTGATGCACCTACCAATGTCATTACAGACCCGCTTCCGGTACTTTACCAAAGCGGTTATCTCACTATCAAAGAGTATGACCGGGATTTTCAGATCTATACATTGGCTTATCCTAACAAAGAAGTTCGGAAAGGCTTTATCGAATCATTAATGCCGGCTTATGTGCATTTGCCTGCTCGCGAGAATACATTTTATGTAGTATCGTTTATCAAAGACTTACGGGTCGGCAATCTGGATCAATGTATGGAGCGGATCAAATCATTTTTCGCCTCTATCCTCAATGATATGAATAATAAGGAGGAGAAACACTATCAGACCATCTTCTACCTCCTGTTCCGGCTGATGGGGCAATATGTGGATGCAGAAGTGAAGAGCGCTGTTGGCAGGGCCGATGTTGTGATAAAGATGCAGGACGCTATCTACGTATTCGAATTCAAAGTAGACGGTACTCCTGAAGAAGCGTTGGCACAGATCAATAGTAAACAGTATGCGATTCCTTATCAGGCAGATCATCGGAAAGTCGTTAAAGTGGGAGTTAATTTCGACAGTAGTATGCGAACTATTGGAGAATGGATCATTGAAAACTAGGGAATGATCTTACATATTCCTACATATTTCCACATATTCCGGTATAATTTGTATAATTCGGTGTAATCCGTTTTAATCCGGCATAATCCGGTGTAGTCCGGTGCAATCCGGCAAGTCGTCAACGTGTTGTCGTATCTTTGTTTCACCAACAGAAAGGGAGAATGTACTTCTTTTCGTAGAAACAATTTTTAAATATGGCAACAGTTACAGTTGTGCGCTACAAACGCAGAAAACGGCTCGGTGATGATAAATCACCGATGATGTATCTTCTCAAGCCCAAGGCTGGAGAGTCGAAAATCTATTCAATCGATTCACTGGCACAGGAAATCGAGTCTATCGGGTCGCTTTCGGTGGAAGACGTGTCGCATGTGATGAAATCCTTTGTCCGTGCGATGAAAAAAGTGCTTGTGGCAGGGAATAAGGTGAAAGTGGATGGACTGGGTATTTTTTATACCACGCTGACCTGTCCGGGTGTGGAACAGGAAAAGGATTGTACGGTGAAAAATATCACTCGCATCAATCTCCGTTTCAAAGTCGACAACTCATTGCGTCTTGCCAATGACAGCACGGCAACTACTCGTGGCGGGGATAATAACATGATGTTCGAATTGTATACGGAGAAGAAGTCCGCTGCCAGAGGAAACGGCGGTGACGGCTCCGATGATGATGGTAAAGGCGATGGGGGAGAATCCGGTGGTGGTAGCGGTGGAGGAGAAGCTCCGGATCCGGCAGCATAAACTGCTTTGATTGACTCTGTTCTCAATTTATTAATTTATCATCTCAATCTATTAAAATGTTAGATAAAATTATCGAAATCATCATGACGATTCTGCCTTTTCTGGGCAGTAGCCGTAAGAAGCGCCAGATGATGGCACAAGAAATGAAAGAGTTCAGCGAGCTGGTGAAAGATCAATATACTTTTCTGATGCAGCAGTTGGAGAAAGTGTTGAAGGATTATTTCGACCTTAGTTCGAAAGTGAAAGAGATGCACGCGGAGATTTTCTCGTTGAGAGGACAGCTGACGCAAGCTGCGGCTCTGCAGTGTAGCAGCAGGGAATGTGTGCAACGAGTACAGATGGTCACAGAAACGGAGGGATGAATTTATGCGAACCATCAACTTGATTGTGATCCACTGTTCCGCCTCAAGGGAGGATAGGAATTTTACGGAAGATGATTTGGAAGTGTGCCACCGTAGGCGTGGTTTCAACGGGACGGGTTATCATTTTTATATCCGCAAAAATGGAGATATAAAGACCACCCGTGAGATTGAACGAATCGGTGCGCACGCAAAAGGACACAACCGGAACAGTATTGGCATCTGTTATGAGGGCGGACTTGACTGCCACGGTCATCCCGCCGATACCCGTACCGAATGGCAGGTTCATTCAATGCGGGTGCTGATCCTTGCACTCCTGCGCGACTATCCCGGTTGCCGGGTGTGCGGACATCGGGATCTAAGTCCCGACCTGAATGGAAACGGGGAGATTGAACCCGAAGAGTGGATTAAGGCATGTCCGTGTTTTGAGGTGAAAGCCGAGTGGAATGGTTAAATAAAATCACCTTCGCTACAACTATTTGTGGCGAAGGTGATTGCGTTAAAAAGGGAAGCTTTGACACATTCTCTTTTTGATTTAGTTATTGCTTTTTGGTATTTTGCTTGGCAAACTCTTTATATATTTTTAGCAGCGATTCTGCCGTATTCCGCCATGAAAACAACTGGCTGCGTTGTATGCCATATTCCACTTGTTGCTGATAGAGTGCCTGGTCTTTTTCCAGTTGCAGTATTTTTTCAGTAATATCATTGGAGTCGAACGGATCTGCCAGTAAAGCTCCCTCGCCTGCAATTTCGGGCATGGCTGATGTATTTCCCGCAATGATGGGCGTTCCGCAAGCCATTGCCTCCAGCATCGGGATGCCGAAACTCTCGCGAAGCGATGGATAAAGGAATGCGAATGCACCACTATAGAGTGCCGCAAGATCGGTATTCGCAATGTATCCCGGAGCGTGGATATAACTCTTGACTTCTGTAATATTTTCTTCTTCCAATATCCGGTCGATAACATCTCCCTTGAGGTCGGCAATGAGCAATGGCAACTTTTGGGTGGATTGTTTCAGATAGTCGCTATATGCTTTCAGCACTCTGGGAGTGTTCTTCTTAGGGTCGGTGTTTCCCAGAAAAAATAGATAATTGTCTGCATCAATATATTTTCGGGTGATCTCCGGAGCTTTGGGTTGTACATGGAAATGACTATTGAAACCGTTGTACACGGCTACTAATTGTTCTTCCGGCAGATGCAGCACGTCAAGGATTCGTTTACGCTCAAACTGCGAGACTGTAATAATTTTCTCGCAGTTGGCCAATACGCGTGGTACTACCATCCGGCGGTAAAACCATCCCATTTCCTGATACCAGGTGAAGCTGGAAGAATGACGCTTTTCTAAATAAATAATGTCGTGTAGTGTTAGTATTAATGGTACGGGACATTGCAATGGGGCAGTATTGCTTGTGCAGTGCAATAAATCGGGCATGATTTTTTTTACTGCGCGTGGAAGAGCCACTTGTTCCCAAAGGGGGTAAGTGGGGCATTTTAGTTCGATAATATGCACATTTTCCGATTCTTCCAAGCATCTGTCTTCACCAGGAGTAACGAAGATGAAATATTCGTTCTCATGGTCTATTTTTTGCAATTCCCGGATACTTTCAAGAGCAACGAAATCCATTCCGTGTTTATTAGTGCGGAAAATTCGTTGGGCTTCAATAGCGATTTTCATTGTTGTTTTCTTGTTATGTTTGATTTCTATTTATGGTGTTCACCATGCTCCGTATGGATAAACTTTTTATTGGCTCCTTTCAATTTAAATAAGTTACCAATCATAGTAACAGCCAGCATAGGCATTTTGGTGATTGCTTTCCCTACCTGTTTGGTAAATAGTCTGCCGCCCGGTACGGGTAGCATCATGGCTGCTACTTGTGCAGCCGACAATATCCACCATTTGATGGCTATCATCCATTCGTTACTGCCATTGCATAGGCTCAATATAAGGCCGATAACGGTAAAGACGAAGGTCAAGCCGAAAACTCCTGCCAACTGAATCAATCGTGGTGGAAGCATCCACTGGCATATCTTGTCGCAGTAGTCGAAATTTCCTTGTATGAATGCTTTAGGCAAGTGAGGCAGCGAAGCGCAGAGTGCACCGAATTGTGCTGCTATCCAGCGTTTGCGCTGGTTACTGATAGCCTCTTTCTTTTGTGTTTTCTCGTCAAACACAAGCAGGTCGGGCAGATAAACGGTATAGATGCGCTGTTGCAGGAGCATGGCTTCCAATTCTTTGTCTTCACCTGCTGTCTGGAGATATTTCACGTTCTGATGAAACCATTCTGCTTCGAATGCCATTCCCGAACCGGATAGCCCGGCAGAAAGTCCTACTGCGTTGTGTCCGCTGCGGAAGAATCCATTGTTTATTTCTTCGCTGGCGCTGTCGAGTACGGAAATGTCTGTGTTCAGATTCTTTCCTGTCCGGTGCGCCTGTACGGATTTTATGCCGCTGTCAAAAACACGGTTGATGGTAGACAGGAAATCGGGCGTGGTCATGTTGTCGGCATCCATGATGACTACAATGTCGAATGCATTTGTATCAATGGAATCCATGGCCATTGCCAGTGCTTTGGCTTTCGAACTTTCCTTGTAATTTGCCATTAACAGGCGGATGGGAAGGGCTGCCAGAGCGTCGTTTGTTTCCGGTCGCATCTGATCGGAAATGACTATGATCTCATAGAGTTCCTTCGGATAATCCTGTTCAAGAAAGCTCTGTATGGAAGCAACAATCACGCGGTCTTCCTTGTAGGCGGGAAAGAGCACGACGATGCGTCGGAGCGTACGGGCTTCGGGGTATTGGGGAGCCCGGTAAAACTTGGAGGCAATAGCGTATAGTAATAGGTAGCATACGCAAAATACCAGGGGAATGTAGAGAATCCAGTCAATAATGTTCATAGTATCTAGAGTTTTTTAAGTGTGCTATTGTTAGTATCTGATGAAGACATGAATAGCCCTGTGCAGACTCCATAATAGGTGGCACAAAACAGGTCGAAACGGCCTTTGAAAGCAAATGACAGACTGTTTTTGCCGGCTGCAATGGTGCTCTGGTAAAGTACGGACATTAATCGTTCCATGCCTTTCATATTACGGCGGGCATAGAGCAGGCGATTTCGTGTCAGGAAATAGGTGCGTAGTTTGCTTAGTTGACCGGTGCTTTGGCTTTCTTTATGAAAAACAGTGCAACGCGGCTCATACCATAGCTCGTAGCCGGCACGGGTCATGCTTGTGCTCCAGTCGAGTTCTTCGTAATAAAGGAAGAAGATTTCCGGCATCATTCCGATTTTTTCGATCACTTCGCGTTTGATAATCATGGCTGCCCCGTGTAGATAGGGGGTAGGATGAGGGGTATCGTAACTTCCGTCATCGGGACAGTCGAAACCCAGCATATTGTTGCGCAATGTTATCTTTGTCAGCGGAGTAAATCCTGCAAACTGTATGTGTTGCGGCGGAAAGGCGAAACGTATTTTAGGAGATACGCCTCCGATTTCCGGACGACTTTCCAATCGTTCCACCAAGTAGGCGATTTCATCGGATTCGATATATGTATCGTTATTGATAAGGAAAATGTATTTGCCTTTTGCTGTACGGATTCCAATGTTGTTACCACCGGAAAAACCTCCGTTCTCATTGCTGCGGATGCTGATAACCGTTGGGTATAATTCGTGTATTTTGGCTGCTTCATCTTCGCGTGAAGCATTGTCTACCACTATGATTTCATAGCTCACAGACTTCAGCTTTTTGTGCAGTGATTCTATTAGTTCACAGGTGTCTTTGAACCCGTTGTAACAGATGGTAATAAATGATATGTCGGGACTACTGTTTGTCATTCTTATTCGTTGATTTCGTTATTAGATAGCAGCCGTTCTTTTTCTTCGCTTTCTTCACCTTTTTCTTTTTCTTCACTGATACGCTTGTCGATATGTGGAGCTGCAAAACAGAGTGCAAAGCCTATGTATACGGGCAACTGGTTGGGATACTGCATAATGTCGTTGACATAAGTGGCGATAAAAAATCCGGCATCCATACAGAGCCATGCTGCGATAAGTCCACGCAGGCCTTTGTTGCGTACTTTAAACATGAGTATCCAGGAACACCAGGCAAAGAGAATACCGTGTATGGAAAGGTAGAGTATCAGTCCCACAATTCCCGTTTCCACCCATACGCTGACTAACCAAGAGTCGGGAGGGTAGGGCATTTGCTCTCGTGAATCGAAGTTACCGGCTTTAGAAAGCCCAATGCCGTAGCCTAACGGTTTCTTTGCCATCAACTCTTTCATCCTTTGCCGGTTTTCGACACGCACCTGATAGGAAGCGTCTTCGGACGGATGAAAAGAGGAGCGCATTTTGTGGATATATTGGTTCCCGCTTCCGATATTGGTATAACTGAAGAATACGAAAACGCTGATGGATATGAATATACCTGCCAATAACGCTTTCCAGTTTTTGGCAATGACGGTTATCATCAACATTCCTCCCATGATGACTCCCATAGCTGCACGGGTTCCCGAAATACCCATTCCGTAAAGTCCCCCGACGGCGATGCAGAGGAAGTAAATGCGTAGCCATTTGGACTCCACAAAGAAGGCGGAGATGGCAAAGACTACAGCGGACATGGCGGCATGTACTCCGTAGTTTGCTGCGTCGGAGAAGCAGGAAAAATAGCGGATACCCGACCAGATGATATGTGTACGCCATCCGCCCAGCACGTGCAGGAAATAGAGGTCTTTGGAGCTGAAACCATAGTTTTTTTGCCAGTAACCTTTTATCGTAAAGACGAGGACGAATACCGACCAGATGATTAATAGCAGCTCGATGTCTTTTTTTGTGCGGACAACGAGCGGAACAACAAAGGCGCATATTAAAGGTATCAGCGCATAAGGTGTAAGGTTGATGTTCCATGCTGCCAGCACGTTGTTGGGATTAAGAATTTCGAGAAGATAGAAGCACAACCAGATTGTGAACATATAGGTCATGATGTTTTGACCTGCTTTCCAGTTGGTTTGTTCATCATTGTTAAGTTGTATCAAACAGATAGTAGTAAATAACAAGATAATTATCATAGAGAATAACCCTACCTTGATATTTACTAACATTCCTGCTGCAACCAACACAAATTGTAAAGCAAACAGGATATGGAAAGTCACTATCTTATTATTCGTCATCGTCTTCTTCAGTCTCTTTCGCTTTTCTACTTAGATTGAATATGATTTTTTCTGTAAGTGACAATTGGCTGAAACGATAGCTGACTCTACGTAATAAGGTATATGGCGGAAGTTGTCCGGTGAAATCTTCCACTGCCTCACGCTTGGCGTTGGTCAGGCACACACGGAACGGAACATCCGTTTTACCCATTTGTGTCGTGAGCTGTTCGCAAAGTTGTTTGTCGATGGTTTTCCATCCGCGGTCTGCCGGGCTGACCAAAATGTTGACATTAGCGTCGTGCAACAGTGCAGTCGGGATATTGCTTGACGACAATGGCGGATAGGCAACGATCAGTATGTCTTCTCCTTGCAGGGTATAAAAATCGGTAATGTTTTTTGCAAGCAGGTATTGAGTAGAATCTGTGTTAAAATCTTCTCCATACGTGATGAATCTCGTATTTAACATCCGGCTTTGCATATATCCGCAGATCAGATTTCCAACGATGTCTTCACCGGAGTTTTCGCTGGTACTGAACAGGTTGATGATAAATACTCCGGGGGATTTCCGCTTCGTCAGGAAGCGGAGTATGGAGTTGCTCAATTCTTTGATGGAAAGTTGGACGTAGGTTTTGGCTAGTCCGCCATAACGGGAAGAGGAGGGGCTGGGAACGGCTCCTATTACCTTAAATCCGGTCACTCGTTTGGTTCGGTTTGCATCACGCAACGTTCTGTCAAGAATCTCGATTAATAATAATAGAGCGATGATTATCAGAAAACTACCTATGCAGGCGGCAATGACAATCTGCTTGCGGTTGGTTGAATTGGATGCAATCGGATAGGTCGGTTCATTGAGCACTTTCAATGTAGCAGAAGTCATTTCCAGATTTTTCTTTCTCAACAGGGCTTCGTTGTAGCTCTGTAACACGGTCAGGTAACTGCGCTCCGTAAAGTTGATGGAGCGTTCTTTTTGTTTGATGGTGGTACCTACAGGGGCAAAAAAAACGTAACGGTCGTTCAATTCCTGACGGGCATTTTGTACAATTAGTAGTTCGGCCTTAGCTTTTTCAAACAACAGAGTTTGTTCCAGCCATTGGTCGATGATATTGGTCCGGCTGGCGCCCTCTTTGGTGTATTTATGACTTACGTAGGAAGTGGTTAAATCATTCAGTTCCTGTTTAAGTTCGCTCAATCGTTTTTTGTCACCTGTCAGAGATTCGGTATCTTTCTGTTTGGAGTCGCTCATCGCTTCCACTTCCGAGATTTTACTGGTGATATTGGATGCTTCTCTTAATTTGTCCACAAATTCCATATTCTTGAGCACTTGCTTGGCATTGCTGTCCATGTGCTTCTCCAGTTCTTCGAGCATCGACTTGGTACTGTTGTATGCAAAAAGTGCATCTTGTTCCCGCAGCTCGAATTCTTTACTGATGGCCGCGATTTCTTTGGTTTCGTCCAGATAGTTGATGATACGTTTTTCTACGTTGTACTTGGTCAGGTCGTCTTCCTCCGAGTTGAGTTTTTTGCCGATGCGTTTCAACTCTTCCTCAAAGTATTTGATGACTTTGTCTGTTTCTCCGTAGCGAATACGGCGGTATTCTTCCACAAATTCGTCCATCAGGATGCTTACCGTGTTGTAGGCTATGCCGGGATCGCCGGAAGTATAGCTGATGTCCAGCAAATCACTCGTGAGCCGGCGTTGCACTTTGATGTTTTTCAAAGCGTTGTAGCTATAGAAAGGGTGATTGTAGTAGAACATTTCATAGATGTAGTTACCTTTTTTCGGACGCATATATGCTTCCAGATTGGCAACTGTTTTATCTTCGCTCGATTTGTCGATTAGCTTTAATATTTCCGGTCCATGCGGACTGTTTTTTAAGTGGTTATAGGTGTAATTGTAGCTGGATGGGGTGACTCCGTCATTGTCATTGTCCGGATTTCCCTGGATAAGTACACGGGCAAATAATCGCAGGAATACTCTTTTCAGGGTGCTCTCGGCTTGCATGATACTTATCAGGTTGTCCATCGAATTTTGTACTGTCGCCCAGTCTGTGCGTTTATCGCTTTCCAAGTTGTATCCCGAGGCTACTCCGGTATAAAGTGTTGCTTTCACGTCGTATCCACCTTGCATGTGACGCGTATAGTAGAAGACGAGTAACGTGAAGATAGCGGTCCCTACCAGTATTAGCCAACGGTGGCGAAAGAGGGTCCGTATGATAGAAATGATGAAGTTCATATCTTAGTTTTTTTATTTTCTTATGATGGGAGTACGTGAAATAACCTCAAGTATCATTAAGCTCTTTGTCAATTCAAACTTGCTATTCTCATATGCCTCACGTGCAGTTGACTGCCTTTCTTTATCTACGGCCAAGTCGGAAGATTCTATGGTTCCGTTGGCAAAATTCTTTTCAGAAATTTCATATTGCACATTAGCAAGTACCAAACTTTCACTTCTCATTTTAAGTACTCTTATCTGTGAGGTAGCCATCGCATACATCTCAATAATATTCTTCTTGATTTCGTCGTACTTCACTTCCCGTTCCAATTCTGCACTGCGTAATGTGAGCCTTTGCCGGTTGATTTTACCCTTGAGGTCGAATAGGTCGTCTAAGGGGATGCTTAGACCGGCACCTACTGTGTAGCCATTTTGTGCCTGGGTGGAGTAGGTGAGGTATGGGGCGAGTGCCACGTCCGTATAAGTGGACTCATTGCCGAACATTCCGTATTGATAGCTTCCCCGTAGACTGAAGAAACCCAGAAATGACCATTTCTCTTTTTGGAGTAATTTGCGCTCGATTCTCGCCTTTACGTCCGCCATCTCATAAATGGGGCTGTTCTTGGCATTTTCGAATAAAACGGATAGAGGGGGAAGTACTATTTTAGTATAATCTTCTTCACTTAGTTGAGAATAGTCAGACACTTCTTGTGCAACTACACGAGTGGTAGAGACGAACAGAAGTAATAACCCCGAAAAAAAACATATAAATTGCTTCATAAAAAAATCCTATTATTTGCTCTTGCTGTGTTATAGCTTGCGCAAATATAAGGATTAATTTCATTTATGTGCAGTCTTTTATTATCTATTTTACAATCTTTCTTGTAATTTGTGCACAATTTGTCGCGTAAATGGCGTCAAAAGGCTTCTGTCATGTTGAAGTAGAACAAATTCTGCTTGTTCACCATGTCTCTGCCGAAGTCAAGGCGTACATTCATACGGGGTTGAACTTCAACGCGTAACCCTAATCCGAGGTTGGGAAGCACACCTTCTATCTTGCCCGGAGTGGGTCCCATGAATCCGCATCCTCCCCAGGCTACATATCCTATATGACTTAACATCTTTTTTACCCAAGTGCTTTTGTCCGTATTTATCATCTGGCGGTATTCGGCCATCATGACATGCGAGGACTTGTCGCGAAACTGTCCCATGTAGTAACCGCGAAGATCGAAGGGGGTTCCGCTAAGTACATATTTTGTTAGGGGTACATCTCCGAATGCGTTTTTGCTTTGCACTGTCCAGGCTATCACTTTGCGGCGTCCTACTGTTTTGTATTGGCGGTAGTCGATTTCCAAACGGTAAAAGTTATTATCGCTGCCGAATACCTTGTTATACATCATTCCCCGAAAGTCGAGGTAGGTTCCGCTATATGCATTTGCAGGAATATCACGTGTGTCATACGTCAGCAGGAAACCAAGTCCGGAACTGAAATTTTTGTATCCGTGTTCTGTTCCTCCTGCCGCTATATATGAGGGCTCATTAACCATTCCGGCAGCCGGTTTGGTAATTTTATCATAGTTCAAATCGACTTGGGGACCTGCAAAAATATTGCTTTCTCCCAGACGGAACAGGAACCAGGGGTTTACTTGGATGCCGCTATAACGGTATTCACTGGTATCTTCTCCACGTTCATAATCTTTATTAGTGGAATATCCGATGCCATAAAAATTTTCGATTGTATTTTTATATGAGAAAGTTCCGAAGATACGGAAGCGGTCGCCTTTAAAAAAGAGCTGTGGTTTTGTCATCAGGTTCAAGCCGCCTTTGAACATCAAGGCAATGGCCATCGGCACTACCGAACGTCGTTGGGTGGTATCACTCGGATTCATCCGGAATGTCATCAGTGCGCTACCGCCCACCAGTAAACCAAAATCCGGCGTATAACTGGGACCACCCAATATGTTATAGTGTAAATTCCGGTTTGCCACGCGCTGGCGACGCAGCTCGCGCTTTGAAAGGACAGGAATGGTATCTGACGAGATGTCTTCAATATCTGTAGGAGTAGTATCACTGATAGAAGTTGTAGACCTTTGCAGTTCATCGCTCTTTACTGCCGTACTATCAGCCGCGGCTGACATCATATTGATGGATGGAAGCATCATCAATATTCCTATTATATATTTCTTCATAATTTCTCTGTGAGGAATTCGACTGCAAAGAAAACTCTTTTATTTTGATTAGTTTTGAAGTTCTTAGATAATAAATCTAAAAAAGAATCGTATTTTTGCGGAATATGATGTTTTTCGATATGCTGATAAATAAAATCGCATGATTTAATCTCATACATTTAAACCGTATTTATTAGTGTATCATGATCCGTCAGCCTATTAATTAATTACTTATATCAATGAATAAACAGATTTTATCAATTTTTGTTTTATGTGCTTTTTCTTATTCTACACAAGCGCAAGAAGTGAAACGAGGCATCAGCGACTCCATGATGCAACAAATCAAGCAGAGTTACGCAAACACTCCTACTGACAAGGCTATCCGCAACGCTATCGGTAGCAACGACATTCGTAAACTGGCTCTCAATCAGGATAACCTGAAAGGGATGGACACACATTTCTCCATCAAAGTGCCTTCCAAAGGTATCACCGATCAGAAATCTTCCGGCCGTTGCTGGCTTTTTACAGGTTTGAATGTGATGCGTGCCAAAGCGATCGCCAAGCATAACCTCGGTTCTTTCGAATTTTCGCAAACTTATCCTTTCTTCTTCGATCAGCTGGAGAAAGCTAATCTCTTTCTGCAAGGTATTATCGACACCAGCAGTAAGCCGATGGATGATAAAATGGTGGAATGGCTCTTCCGCAATCCTTTGAGTGACGGTGGAACATTTACCGGTGTAGCCGATATTGTCAGTAAATACGGGCTTGTTCCCAAAGATGTGATGCCGGAAACCAACAGTAGTGAAAATACCTCCCGTATGGCAGGTCTGATCGCCCTGAAACTTCGTGAACAGGGGCTTCAACTCCGTGATCTCGCTGCGCAAGGTGCCAAGCCTGCTGCCCTTGAGAAAACAAAAACAGAGATGTTGAGCACCATCTACCGCATGTTAGTGTTGAATCTCGGTGTTCCTCCTACTGAATTTACCTGGATTGAATATAACGCTAAGGGTGAGCCTGTGTCTACGGAAACTTACACTCCGTTTTCTTTCCTGAAAAAGTATGGTGACGAAAAACTGATTGATAATTATGTCATGTTAATGAACGATCCGAGCCGTGAATATTATAAGTGTTATGAGATAGACTACGACCGCCACCGTTACGACGGCAAAAACTGGACGTATGTCAATCTTCCCATCGAAGATATCAAAGAAATGGCTATTTCTTCTCTCAAGGATAGCACGATGATGTATTTCTCTTGCGATGTAGGTAAGTTTCTAAACTCTGACCGTGGTCTACTGGATGTCAAAAACTACGACTACGAATCTCTTATGGGTACTTCTTTTGGCATGAACAAGAAGCAACGCATTCAAAGTTTTGCCAGTGGCTCCAGTCACGCCATGACTCTTATGGCTGTTGATCTTGACAAAAACGGAAAACCGACGAAATGGATGGTTGAAAATAGTTGGGGCCCTGCTGCCGGTTATCAGGGTTATCTCATCATGACGGATGATTGGTTTAACGAATATATGTTCCGTCTAGTAGTAGAAACGAAATATGCATCGAAAAAAGCTCTCGAGGTGTTGAAACAGAAGCCTATCCGACTTCCTGCTTGGGATCCTATGTTTGCTGAATAGTTCTTTTTCTTTGCTTCTGTCTTTTGTTCCGGAACAAAAGATAAAAGATTACGTGCACGAACACGAAAAGAATTACGGATATTTTTCCGTAATTCCTTTCTTTTTTCCTCCCGAATCCCAATCTTATTTATTACTTTTGCGGCAAATTTATGAAACCATTATTTTATCTAGCATGGCAAATGTAATAAAGTTACGTAAAGGCCTTGACATAAACCTGAAAGGTAAAGCTGCTGAAACGTACGCAACAGTAAAAGAACCGGGGTTCTACGCACTCGTACCCGATGACTTTCCTGGAGTGACGCCTAAGGTAGTCGTGAAAGAGCAGGAATATGTAATGGCTGGTGGACCCTTGTTTATCGACAAGTATCATCCTGAAGTGAAATTTGTTTCGCCGGTGAGCGGCGTGGTGACGAGTGTAGAACGTGGTGCTCGTCGTAAGGTGTTGAACATCGTTGTGGAAGCTGCTGCAGAGCAGGACTATGAAGATTTTGGGAAAAAGAATGTTGCTTCGATGGATGCTGAAGCTGTGAAAACCGCTTTGTTGGAAGCCGGACTTTTCGCGTTTATCAAACAGCGCCCTTATGACATCATTGCTGACCCGACGGTCACTCCGAAAGGAATCTTTGTATCCGCATTCGACACTAATCCGTTAGCTCCGGATTTCGAGTTCGCCCTCAAAGGTGAAGAAACAAACTTCCAGACAGGACTTGATGTTCTTGCCAAACTGGCAAAAACCTACCTGAATATCAGTGTGAAACAGAACGCTGCTGCACTGACACAGGCTAAGAACGTTACAATCACCGCTTTCGACGGACCGAACCCTGCTGGTAATGTAGGTGTTCAGATCAACCATCTCGACCCTGCATCCAAGGGAGAAACGGTATGGACCATTGATCCGCAAGCCGTAATCTTCATCGGTCGCCTTTTCAATACAGGCCATGTGGATTTCACCCGTACAGTAGCTGTGACAGGTTCCGAAGTGTTGAAACCTGCATACTGCAAACTCCAGGTAGGCGCATTGCTCACCAACGTGTTTGCCGGCAATGTAACAAAAGACAAAGACTTACGCTATATCAGCGGTAACGTACTGACAGGAAAGCAAGTTTCTCCGAACGGATTCTTGGGCGCATTCCACAGCCAACTGACTGTTATCCCCGAAGGTGACGACATTCACGAAATGCTCGGATGGATCATGCCGCGCTTCAACCAGTTCAGTGCCAACCATTCTTATTTCAGCTGGTTGATGGGTAAGAAGGAATATACGTTGGATGCCCGCATCAAAGGTGGCGAACGTCACATGATTATGTCGGGTGAATACGATAGGGTATTCCCGATGGATATCCTGCCCGAATATCTGATTAAAGCAATCATCGCCGGTGACATCGACCGTATGGAAGCACTTGGCATCTATGAAGTGGCTCCTGAAGATTTCGCTCTTTGCGAATTCGTCTGCTCTTCGAAGATGGAACTGCAACGCATTGTTCGTGCCGGACTTGATATGCTCCGTTCGGAAATGGCATAGGAGAATTAAAAAAGTAAAAAGTAAAAATTAAAAATGATAGTTGAGACTTTATGAAATTGTCTTCTGGTAAACACAGCGTAGCCTTTTCTCGATTCTCAATTTTCAATTCTCAATTTAATAAATGAAAGCGTTAAGAAATTATCTCGATAAGATAAAGCCGAACTTTGAAGAGGGCGGCAAATTCCACGCATTCCAGTCGGTGTTTGACGGCTTCGAAACATTCCTGTTCGTGCCCAACAAGACTGCGAAAACGGGAACGCACATACATGACGCAATTGATAGCAAGCGCATCATGTCGATTGTGGTTATTTCGTTGGTACCGGCTTTGCTGTTCGGTATGTATAACGTAGGTTACCAGCATTTCACTCACACGGGTGCTACTGGCAGCTTTATCGAAATGTTTGCATACGGATTCCTGGCAGTACTGCCTAAAATTATCGTATCTTATGTAGTAGGTTTGGGTATTGAGTTCGTGGTAGCTCAATGGAAGAAAGAAGAAATACAGGAGGGATTCCTCGTTTCCGGTATCTTGATCCCGATGATCGTTCCGGTAGACTGTCCGCTGTGGATTCTTGCCGTAGCTACTGCATTCTCTGTTATTTTCGCAAAAGAAGTATTCGGTGGTACAGGTATGAACGTTTTCAACGTTGCGTTGATTACTCGTGCATTCCTGTTCTTCGCATATCCGACTAAGATGTCCGGTGACGCCGTTTGGGTGTCAGGCGACAGCATTTTCGGTCTGGGACAAAGCGTAGACGGACTTACCGTTGCTACTCCGCTGGGACAAGCTGCTACATCTGGTAGTGTTCCTGCATTCAACATGGATATGATTACAGGTCTGATTCCGGGTTCGATCGGTGAAACCAGTGTGATCGCTATTCTGATTGGTGCGGTTATCTTGCTTTGGACAGGCGTTGCTAGTTGGAAGACTATGATTTCCGTATTTGTCGGTGGTGCATTTATGGCATGGGTATTCAACTCAATCGGCATGGAAAACAATACAATGGCTCAAATGCCTTGGTACGAACACCTCGTTCTCGGTGGTTTCTGTTTCGGTGCCGTATTTATGGCTACTGACCCTGTGACTTCCGCACGTACGGAAAGAGGTAAATATATCTTCGGATTCCTGATCGGTGTGATGGCTATCGTTATCCGCGTACTGAATCCGGGTTATCCGGAAGGTATGATGCTTGCCATCCTACTGATGAACATCTTCGCTCCGCTGATCGACTACTGTGTAGTGCAGGGTAACATCAGCCGTCGCGAAAAACGCGCTATCAAGTCTAACCAATAAATACCGAAAGAAAATGAATACGAATAGTAATAGTTATACTATCATTTATGCTTCGGTAATGGTTATTATCGTAGCATTCCTGCTGGCATTCGTTAGTTCTTCATTGAAATCTACACAAGATAAGAATGTGCAGTTGGACACTAAGAAACAGATTCTCGCTGCACTGAACATTAAAAATGTGGAGGATGCGGATGCTGAATATAAGAAATATGTGAAAGGGGACATGCTGATGAACGTAGACGGTACGCTGACCGAAAATACGGGCGAATTTGCTACCAACTACGAGAAAGAAGCAAAAGAACAACAACGTCTGCACGTGTTTGTATGCGAAGTGGACGGTCAGACTAAATATGTAGTTCCTGTTTACGGTGCCGGTCTTTGGGGCGCTATCTGGGGATACGTTGCACTGAACGAAGATAAAGATACCGTTTACGGTACTTACTTCTCACACGCTAGTGAAACTCCGGGTCTGGGTGCTGAAATTGCAACCGAACATTTCCAAAACGAATTTGTAGGTAAGAAGACTTTGGAAAATGGAGCTATCACTTTGGGAGTCGTAAAAAATGGCAAGGTAGAGAAACCTGATTACCAAGTGGATGGTATCTCCGGTGGTACAATCACTTCAGTAGGTGTAGATGCCATGTTGAAGTCTTGCCTGAATAGTTACTTGAGTTTTTTAACTAAATAATAAGGAGGAGAAAGATAGAATATGGGACAACTGTTTTCAAAGAAAAATAAAGAAGTATTCTCTGCTCCGCTGGGAATTGATAATCCGGTAACCGTACAGGTGCTCGGTATCTGTTCTGCACTTGCTGTTACCGCAAAGCTGGAGCCTGCCATCGTGATGGGACTTTCAGTAACGGTGATTACTGCATTTGCCAACGTTGTTATTTCACTGTTGCGTAAGACGATTCCTAACCGCATCCGCATCATCGTCCAGTTGGTTGTGGTAGCTGCTTTGGTAACTATCGTAAGTGAAATCCTGAAAGCGTTTGCTTACGACGTAAGCGTACAGCTCTCTGTTTATGTAGGTTTGATTATCACCAACTGTATCTTGATGGGACGTCTGGAAGCATTTGCCATGCAGAACGGTCCTTGGGAGTCTTTCTTGGATGGTGTAGGTAATGGTTTAGGCTATGCTAAGATTTTGATTATCGTTGCTTTCTTCCGCGAATTGTTTGGTTCGGGAACATTGCTTGGTTTCAATATCCTGAATTATGAACCGATTCAAAATATCGGATACGTAAACAACGGCTTGATGTTGATGCCGCCGATGGCATTGATTATCGTAGCATGCATTATCTGGTATCAACGTGCACGTCATAAAGAATTGCAAGAACAAAGTAATTAATTATTTCTGATTTCTGAATTATGATTTATGTCTAGCTTTATAGTCATAGTCGCATGATAAGTCTGCTGAATCATAAATCATAAATTATAAATCATAAATCATAAATCAAAAAGAATTATGGAACATTTATTAAGTTTATTCGTCCGCTCTATCTTTGTGGACAACATGATATTCGCATTCTTCTTGGGTATGTGTTCATACCTGGCTGTTTCGAAGAATGTGAAGACTGCCGTAGGACTGGGTATCGCCGTGACTTTCGTGTTGCTGGTGACGCTTCCGGTCAACTACCTGTTGCAAACTAAGGTGCTGGCTGCCAATGCTATCATTGAAGGTGTCGACCTTAGCTTCTTGAGTTTTATTCTTTTCATTGCCGTAATTGCCGGTATCGTGCAATTGGTGGAGATGGTGGTAGAACGCTTCACTCCGTCACTGTACGCTTCGTTGGGTATCTTCCTGCCGTTGATTGCCGTTAACTGTGCGATCATGGGTGCCTCTCTGTTTATGCAACAACGTATTAACGTTGGTCCGAGTGATCCGAAATACATTGGTGATATTTGGGATGCCCTCTCTTATGCATTGGGTTCCGGTATCGGTTGGTTGCTGGCTATCGTAGGTCTGGCTGCTATCCGCGAGAAAATGGCTTACTCTGACGTACCTGCTCCATTGAAGGGCTTGGGTATCACATTTATCACAGTAGGTCTGATGGCAATCGCGTTTATGTGTTTCTCTGGTTTGAACATCTAAAAAGAAAGGAATAAGACAATGGATATGAATTTAATATTAGCGAGCATTGGGGTATTCCTTGTGGTTATTCTGTTGCTTGTTGTAATCTTGTTGGTTGCCAAGAATTTCCTGGTACCATCAGGAAACGTAAAACTGACAATCAACGGCGAAAAGGAATTGGAAGTGGCTTCCGGTTCTACTTTGTTGAATACGCTGTCTGTAAATGGGATATTCCTGTCATCTGCTTGTGGTGGTAAGGGATCTTGCGGACAGTGCAAATGCCAAGTACTCGAAGGAGGCGGCGAAATCCTGCCTTCTGAGGTTCCTCACTTCAGTCGCAAACAGCAGCAAGACCACTGGCGTCTGGGTTGTCAGGTGAAAGTGAAAGGCGATATGTCAATCAAGATTGACGAATCTGTACTTGGTGTGAAAGAGTGGGAGTGTGAAGTAATCTCCAACAAGAATGTAGCTACATTTATCAAAGAGTTCATCGTTGCTCTGCCTAAAGGCGAACACATGGACTTTATCCCGGGTTCTTATGCGCAGATTAAGATTCCTAAATTTTCAATGGACTATGATAAGGACATTGATAAGAGCTTGATTGGTGACGAATATCTTCCTGCATGGGAGAAATTCGGTTTGTTAGGTTTGAAATGTAAGAACGACGAGGAAACAATTCGTGCTTACTCTATGGCCAACTATCCTGCCGAAGGTGACCGTATCATGTTGACAGTACGTATCGCTACTCCGCCGTTCAAACCGAAAGAACAAGGTCCTGGATTTATGGACGTAATGCCGGGTATCGCTTCTTCTTATATCTTTACTCTGAAACCGGGTGACAAGGTAATAATGAGCGGTCCTTACGGAGACTTCCACCCAATCTTCGATTCTAAGAAGGAAATGATGTGGATTGGTGGTGGTGCGGGTATGGCTCCGTTGCGTGCGCAAATCATGCACTTGACCAAGACATTGCATACTACTGACCGTAAGATGTCTTACTTCTACGGTGCCCGTGCGCTGAACGAAGTGTTCTATCTGGAAGATTTCCTGCAAATCGAAAAGGACTTCCCGAATTTCACTTTCCATTTGGCTCTCGACCGTCCGGACCCTGCTGCTGATGCTGCAGGCGTGAAGTACACTCCGGGATTCGTTCACAACGTAATTTACGAAACTTACCTGAAGAATCACGAAGCTCCTGAAGATATTGAATACTATATGTGTGGTCCTGGTCCGATGTCGAAAGCTGTAGAGAAGATGCTCGACGATCTTGGCGTTCCGGCACAGAACCTGATGTTCGACAACTTCGGAGGATAATTCGCAGAAGAGAACAAACCGGTCGGAACAATGACCGGAAAGGTTACATAAACACAGAGCGGGAAATCTGAAAAGCAGTAATGCTTCTTCGATTTCCCGCTTCTTTTTGGTATTATCTCATAATGTCTTTCCGTTATGGTTTGTATCTATTTTATGTCTGTTTTAAAGATAGTTCTCCTTTTTTATCCGTACTTATCTATTATATTCGTATATTTGGCTACACAATAGAATTATTAAAGTACAATAGGTTATGGAATATCATCGTATATCTTTTATTCACAATGATACAGAGTATTCATTTATCAAAGCTATGAGTTCAAGTTTAACGGGATATGCCTTGGTGACAGCTTGTAGGGCAGAAGTAACCATTTACATGAAAGAGAATAATCTGAAAGGTTATTATATATTGACCGGCATGGCTAAAGTTTGATTGTATTTTTATCTCCGTACTCTTTCCTTTTTGTATCTTTGCCCCCATGTTAGAGAAAAATGAAATTATACAGTCGGCTCTCCGCAATTTGAAGATTGAGGAGCTGAATCCGATGCAGGAAGCATCACTTGAACAAGCTACCGGAAGAAAAGACGTTATACTGTTGTCACCGACAGGATCGGGCAAGACATTGGCCTATCTGTTACCTTTACTCCTTACTCTAAAACCGAACGATGACAGCGTGCAGGTTTTGATTCTCGTTCCTTCGCGTGAGCTGGCCTTACAGATAGATTCTGTATTCAAAGCAATGGGGACATCCTGGAAAACCTGCTGTTGTTACGGTGGACATCCTATCGCCGAAGAAAAGAAAAGTATATTGGGCAATCATCCTGCTATCATCATTGGTACTCCGGGACGTATCACCGACCATTTGTCGAAAGGCAATTTTAACCCTGAAACCATTGAAACTTTAATTATCGACGAGTTCGACAAATCGTTGGAGTTTGGTTTCCACGATGAAATGGCAGAGATTATCACCCAGCTTCCGGGATTAAAAAAACGTATGTTGCTTTCAGCTACCGATGCGGCAGAGATTCCCGAATTTACAGGATTGAACCGCACAGTTAAGTTGAACTTCCTTTCGGACGATTCTGAAGAACAAGAGTCGCGCTTGAAATTGATGGAGGTGCTTTCGCCTTCCAAAGATAAGATTGATACTTTATATAACCTGCTTTGTACATTGGGGAGCGCTTCGAGCATCGTGTTTTGTAATCATCGGGATGCGGTGGACCGTGTACATCAGTTATTGGCGGATAAAAAACTACTCGCAGAACGTTTTCATGGTGGTATGGAACAGCCGGACCGTGAACGTGCGCTTTACAAGTTCCGTAATGGCAGTTGTCATGTATTGATTTCTACCGATCTGGCTGCCCGTGGACTGGATATTCCGGAAGTCGGACATATCATCCATTATCATTTGCCGGTCAATGAAGAAGCCTTTACGCACCGCAACGGACGAACAGCACGTTGGGATGCGACCGGAACGTCTTATCTGATTCTTCATGCCGAAGAGAAACTTCCTTCTTATATTCTGGAAGAAATGGAGATAGTAGTGTTGCCTGAAAACCCTCCCCGGCCTCCGAAATCGGTCTGGGCTACCATTTATATAGGTAAAGGAAAAAAGGAGAAACTTAGCCGGATAGATATTGCCGGATTCTTATATAAAAAAGGAAATCTGACCCGCGAAGATGTCGGAGCGATTGACGTCAAAGAACATTATGCTTTTGTCGCTGTTCGCCAGGCTAAGGTGAAGCAACTCTTGAATCTGATTCAGGGGGAGAAAATCAAAGGAATGAAGACTATTATAGAAGAAGCGAAGTAAAGATCTTTTCTGTAAGATACCTTACTTGACATCTATGGATAACAAAATGGTGTATATATCCTGTATAAACCAATAAAAAGAAAGGAAAATCTGCTTTAAAACAGTATTTTTATAAGGAAAGATTTGTGCGGCGGAAATAAATTCGTAAATTCGCAAGGTCAAAAGACAAAAGTAACGAAATTGTTAAACCAAAAACAAACTTCAAATGAAAAAGCATAATTTCAATGCAGGACCTTCCATTCTTCCGCGTGAGGTGATAGAGGATACAGCGAAGGCTATTTTAGATTTCAACGGCTCTGGTCTCTCTTTGATGGAAATCAGCCACCGCGCCAAAGACTTCCAACCTGTGGTTGACGAAGCAGAGGCATTATTCAAGGAATTACTCAATATCCCCGAAGGCTATTCGGTACTGTTCCTGGGTGGAGGTGCTAGTATGGAGTTCTGCATGGTTCCTTATAACTTCCTCGAAAAAAAAGCTGCTTACCTAAACACCGGTGTATGGGCAAAGAAAGCTATGAAAGAAGCTAAAGGGTTTGGTGAAGTTGTAGAAGTTGCTTCCTCTGCTGAAGCTACATATACTTATATCCCCAAAGATTATACAATCCCGACAGACGCAGATTATTTCCACATCACGACTAACAACACAATTTACGGTACAGAATTGAAGAAAGACCTCGATTCTCCGGTTCCGATGGTTGCCGATATGTCTTCTGATATTTTCTCACGTCCGATCGACGTTTCTAAATATATCTGTATTTATGGTGGTGCACAAAAGAATCTGGCTCCTGCTGGTGTTACATTCGTTATCGTTAAGAATGACGCATTGGGTAAGGTTTCCCGTTACATTCCAACGATGTTGAATTATCAGACTCATGTTGACAGTGGCTCTATGTTTAACACTCCTCCTGTTGTACCTATTTATGCAGCATTGCAGACGCTTCGCTGGATCAAAGCACAGGGTGGTGTGAAAGAAATGGAACGTCGTGCCATTGAAAAAGCGGATATGTTGTATGCTGAAATCGACCGTAACAAAATGTTCGTGGGTACTGCTGCCAAAGAAGACCGTTCACGTATGAACATCTGTTTCGTGATGGCTCCCGAATACAAAGACTTCGAAGCTGACTTCTTGAAGTTTGCTACTGAAAGAGGTATGGTAGGTATCAAGGGACACCGTTCTGTAGGTGGTTTCCGTGCATCTTGCTACAATGCTCTGCCGAAAGAAAGCGTACAAGCTTTGATTGATTGTATGCAGGAATTTGAAAAACTTCATTAATAATATTTTCACCACAGATTATACAGACGGACGCAGATTTTTTTTATTCTGTGAGAATCTGGGTAATCTGTGGTGAGTCTTTATAAACAGAATTAGATTATGAAAATACTTGTAGCTACTGATAAACCGTTTGCTAAAGTTGCAGTAGACGGTATCCGTAAAGAAATAGAAGCAGCCGGATACGAGTTTGCTTTACTTGAGAAATATACAGAAAAAGCCCAGTTACTGGATGCAGTGAAAGATGCTAATGCCATCATTATCCGTAGTGATATTGTTGATGCAGAGGTGCTTGATGCTGCTAAAGAATTGAAAATCGTAGTTCGCGCCGGTGCAGGATACGATAATGTGGACCTGGCTGCTGCCACAGCTCACAATGTATGCGTGATGAACACTCCGGGACAGAATTCTAATGCTGTTGCCGAACTTGCTTTGGGTATGATGGTATATGCTGTCCGTAACTTCTATAACGGAACTTCCGGTACAGAATTGATGGGCAAGAAATTGGGTATTCATGCTTATGGAAACGTAGGCCGCAATGTAGCTCGTGTTGCCAAAGGTTTCGGAATGGAAGTGTATGCTTATGATGCATTCTGCCCGAAAGAAGTAATCGAAAAAGATGGTGTGAAAGCACTTGATTCTGCAGAAGAATTGTACAAGACTTGCCAGGTGGTATCTCTTCATATTCCGGCAACTGCCGAAACAAAGAACTCTATCAATTATGCTCTGTTGAAAGATATGCCGAAAGGTGCTATGTTGGTAAACACTGCCCGTAAGGAAGTGATTAACGAAGCAGAACTAATCAAATTGATGGAAGATCGTGCAGACTTCAAATATATCACAGATATTATGCCTGCTGCTAACGCAGAGTTTGCTGAAAAGTTTGCCGGACGTTATTTCTCAACTCCTAAGAAGATGGGTGCTCAAACTGCTGAAGCAAATATCAATGCCGGTATTGCTGCCGCTCAACAAATTGTTGGCTTCCTGAAAGATGGTTGCGAGAAATTTAGAGTAAACAAATAAGATTCTGAATAAGTCTGCCGGATTTTTCAGGATAACTATGATAGTATCTGAATAAAAACAATCCGTTGCAGAATGTCTTTTTTAGAAATAAGTAGTATATTTGAGCCACAGATTTTCAAGAAGTCTGTGGCTTTAATTTTTTACATATAAAATACTAATATCATGGCAATAATCAAACCTTTCAAGGGCATTCGTCCTCCGCAAAACCTCGTAGAACAGGTCGCTTCACGTCCTTATGATGTATTGAACTCTGAAGAAGCCCGCGCAGAAGCGGAAGGTAACGAAAAGTCTCTTTATCATATTATTAAACCGGAAATAGATTTCCCTGTTGGTACGGATGAACACGACGAACAGGTGTATGCTAAAGCTGCCGAGAATTTCCAACTGTTTCAGGACAAAGGCTGGTTGGTGCAGGATAATAAGGAAAACTATTATATCTATGCCCAGACGATGAACGGGAAAACGCAATACGGATTGGTGGTCGGTGCTTATGTTCCCGATTATATGAATGGTATTATCAAAAAGCATGAGCTTACCCGTCGTGACAAGGAAGAGGATCGTATGAAACATGTACGTGTGAACAACGCAAACATTGAGCCTGTTTTCTTTGCTTATCCTGATAATGAGAAGCTCGATGTTATTATAAAGAAATATACAGCAAACAAGCCGATTTATGACTTTATTGCTCCGGGTGATGGCTTTGGACATACTTTCTGGATTGTCGACCAGGATGCAGATATTGCTACCATTACTGCCGAATTTGCTAAAATGCCAGCTCTTTATATTGCTGACGGGCATCACCGTTCTGCCGCTGCTGCATTGGTGGGAGCAGAGAAAGCAAAGCAAAATCCGAATCATCGTGGTGATGAAGAATATAATTACTTCATGGCTGTTTGCTTCCCTGCAAATCAGCTAACCATCATCGATTATAATCGTGTAGTGAAAGATCTCAATGGTTTGACTCCCGAGCAATTCCTGGCTGCACTTGATAAAAACTTTATAGTAGAAGAGAAGGGTGCGGATATCTATAAACCATCCGGCTTACATAATTTTTCACTCTATTTGGGTGGTAAATGGTACAGCTTGACTGCTAAGGCCGGTACGTATAATGATAACGACCCTATTGGTGTGCTTGATGTTACAATCTCTTCCAACTTGATTTTGGATGAAGTTTTAGGTATAAAGGATCTGCGTTCTGATAAACGTATTGATTTTGTCGGTGGTATCCGTGGATTGGGAGAGCTCAAGAAGCGTGTGGATAGCGGTGAAATGAAAGTGGCTTTGGCTCTCTATCCCGTATCTATGAAACAGTTGATGGATATTGCAGATACAGGCAATATTATGCCGCCGAAGACTACTTGGTTTGAACCGAAACTTCGTTCGGGACTGGTAATTCATAAGCTAGATTAAGAAATATCTGTAAGATGATGCGAAAATTATTGTTGATAGGGACTATATCAGTAGATGTGACGCTTGATTGATGTAGAAAAAATAGTGACGGGATATGCCCGGGATAGTGACGGTATCGTTGTGGTATACCGTCACTATTTTTATTGGATAGCGTCACTATTTTTAATTCCCCCAACTGCCTATCATCGATAAGTGGAACATTAATATTTCCAAATGATAGATTGACTTTTCTCATTAAAGCCGTATCTTTGCAACATGACTGCTGAAGATACTTATAAAACCATCATTGAGCCTTCCGAAAGTATTTATACGGAAAAACGAAGCAAGTTCATTGCTATAGCCCTTCCTGTGCGTACTCTCGATGAGATAAAGATGCATCTTGAAACGTATCAGAAAAAGTATTATGATGCACGGCATGTATGCTATGCTTATATGTTGGGAGCTGCGCGAAAGGATTTCCGTGCCAATGACAACGGAGAACCTTCCGGAACAGCGGGTAAACCTATTCTCGGACAGATAAACTCGAATGAACTGACGGATATACTGATTATAGTTGTTCGTTATTTTGGAGGAATCAAGTTGGGGACAAGTGGATTGATTGTTGCTTACAAGGCCGCTGCTGCCGAAGCTATTGCTGCCGCTACTATTATAGAAAAGACGGTAGATGAGGATGTGACGGTAATGTTTGAATATCCTTTTATGAATGATGTCATGCGCATTGTGAAAGAAGAGGAACCGGAGATTCTTAATCAGTCGTATGACATGGATTGTAGCATGACATTGCGGATTCGTCGTTCGATGATGCCTAAGTTGCGTGCACGTTTGGAGAAGGTGGAGACAGCGCGGATTCTTGATGATGAGAATATTTTGTAGGTAAAGTATTAGAAGTAGTAATAGAGATAGAGAGTGGATTGCATGATAAATAAATGTCACATAATTTTTAGTCTGTTTTTAAGTTCCTTTGTATGGATGAGCGTTCAGGCGCAAGCACAAATACAGGAAACTCAAAAACTGGCTCCTAATAATATTCCTGTTCCGTGGTATTCGCAGAAAATCGCGGGATGCCCTTACTCGCATTGCTCTCTGGCTTCTTCGTTAATGGTCTTTGATTATTTTAAGGGAATGACGGCTGATACACAACGTACAGCCCAGGATGCAGAAAAGAAACTGATTGAATATCAGCGGAACTACTTTCTGAAAAAACGTGCTCCTTTCCGTCGCCGTACTTCAATAGGGCAGGGAGGATATTATTCTTTTGAGATTGATTCGTTGACACGTTATTATGAAAACATGATAAGTGCCGAACATTTCCAGCAGAAAGATTATCGGATATTGAAAGATTATATTGATCGTGGCATTCCTGTGCTTGTAAATGTGAGATATACAGGTGCAGTTCGTGGTTTGCGTCCTGGTCCGAGAGGGCACTGGATGGTGCTTCGTGGCATTGATGATAAACATGTGTGGGTGAATGATCCCGGACGTTCGCCGGAGATGCGGACTAAAGGAGAAAACATCTGTTATCCCATTAAGAAACAGCCGGGTAACCCTTCCTATTTTGATGGTTGTTGGACGGGACGATTTATCATAGTCACTCCCAGAGAATGGATACGAAACTCCCTGTTTGCACAGGTAGGCAAGCTCCCTCCATTGGAGGAGGTGACTCATATAGTTCCTCCGATTGTGTCGTCTGTAATATCAGTAGTAGAATTAAGATAGAACATTTGTAGTAAAATAAAGAAGAACAAAAATATATGGCATTTGAAGCAACCAAAAAAGAATGGTGCGAACTCTATTCTTTCTTTCGTCTCTTAGCAGATGGAAAAGTAGTGTTAGGCACAGCAGAAGCAAAGGCGGGAGATACATTTTGGCCTGTTGCAATGATTCAACGGGAAGAACATGATGGAACACGTCAATATTATATTGAAGAAGATACGATTCGTATAGAAGGAGAGAATGGGAGTAAGTCCATGCCTCGTGAAGATTTTGGTATTGTAGCTGATCTGATATTACAGGCTGTGAAATCTTCGTCGGAAAATGATGTTGTTTCTCCGGAAGGAGTAGAAGAGTTTTTAGACGAAGCTGCCATTTTCGATTTGGAAGCAAAAACAGAAGATCGCACAGATTTTTCCATTGCATTTTGGCATCCGAAAGCTCCGTTAAGAGGTTTCAATGTCCGTTCACGGTTGGGCGTAATGAATCCGTTGTTGGATGGAGGACGTGCAGCGAATCTTAAACTGGAACAGAGTGGAGTCAAATTTGCCACTCCAACAGTGAATAAAATCAATGCTTTGCCTGAATCTCCGAATGAAGTTGCCGAACGGATGATGATGATCGAACGTTTGGGGGGCGTACTTAAATACGCTGATGTAGCCGACCGCGTATTCCGCAGTAATCTTTTGATGATTGATCTGCATTTTCCACGTGTACTGACAGAAATGGTTCGTATCATGCATTTGGATGGTATCTCCCGTATTAGTGAGTTGACGGAAGTTATTAAACAAATGAATCCGTTGAAGATTAAAGATGAACTAATCAATAAGCATAAGTTCTATGAATTCAAGATGAAGCAGTTCTTGATGGCATTAGTATTGGGAATGCGTCCTGCAAAGATTTACAATGGATTGGATTCGGCAGTGGAAGGTATTCTATTGGTGGATGGAAATGGAGAAGTGCTCTGTTATCATAAATCGGAAAAGCAAATAATGGAGGACTTCTTGTTGCTAAATACCCGTTTAGAAAAAGGATCTTTAGAGAAAGACAAATACGGGTTCCTGGAGAGAGAGAATGGAGTCTATTATTTCAAACTGAATGCAAAGATTGGGCTGGTCAAACGGTAGAAAAGTATAATGTATTGATGCAGTTAAACTAATAATGATGGCATACTTATATAAAATACTTGTTATCCATGAAAACAAATGAAGTTTTAGAGAACATTAAAGCACGCCGTAGCGTACGGGCTTATACTGGCCAGCAAGTTTTAGAAGAGGATTTGCAGGCTATTTTGGAAGCTGCAACTTATGCACCGAGTGGAATGCATCTGGAAACATGGCATTTTACGGCTATTCAAAATATGGATAAGTTGACAGAACTGAATGAACGGATTAAAGGGGCTTTTGCAAAAAGCGACGATTCTCGTTTGCAGGAACGTGGACATAGTAAGACTTATTGTTGCTATTATCATGCTCCGACTTTAGTGATTGTATCTAATGAGCCTACTCAATGGTGGGCTGGTATGGATTGTGCTTGTGCCATAGAAAATATGTTCCTGGCTGCCCAGTCTTTAGGTATCGGCTCTTGTTGGATCAATCAGTTGGGGACAACATGTGATGATCCGGAGGTTCGTGAATTTATTACTGCTTTAGGTGTTCCTGCCAATCATAAAGTCTACGGTTGTGTAGCTTTGGGTTATCCTGATTCGAAGATTCCAATAAAAGAGAAAAAGGTAAAGGCTAATACAATGTAAGCATTCGAAGAAATGCACCTTTTACACTTTGAGGTTTGGT
>NZ_QTMW01000046.1:0-46191 GCF_003604005.1 Bacteroides sp. OF03-11BH
AGCCTTTTTATTTTAATACACTATATAGAATCGCGGAGACGCTTACATTGGAATCTTCTTTTTTATTACTTTTGTGGCTGTTGATAGGAGGATTATAATGGATAAGATCGTAGAAGATGACGAATTAGGACGTCTGATAGTGCGTGTCAATTCACGTGCGAGGAGTCTTGTGTTTCGTACAAAGAGTGATGCTGTTTATGTTTCAGTTCCTCCCGGCACTACATTGAAAGAAGTGAAGCAGGCAATCGAGAATCTGCGTGGTAAACTTCTGGCCTCCCGTCAAAAATTAGCCCGGCCATTGATTGATTTGGGCTATAAAATTGATGCGGAACACTTTAAGTTGTCCTTGGTGTCCGGTGAAAAGGATCAGTTTTTGGCTAATTCCCGGTTGGGGGTTATGGAAATTGTTTGTCCGCCTCATGCGGATTTTACGGACGAGAAACTGCAAAGCTGGTTGCATAAGGTGATTGAAGAATCGTTGAGGCGGAATGCGAAAAGTATCCTTCCTTCACGTTTGGCTTCCTTGTCCAAGCAATGCGGACTTCCTTATTCGAGTGTGAAAATAAACTCCAGTCAGGGCAGATGGGGCAGTTGCTCGGCTCGAAAGGATATTAATTTGTCCTATTACCTGGTTCTGTTACCTTCTCATTTGATAGACTACGTGTTGCTGCACGAATTATGTCATACTCGCGAGATGAATCATAGCGAACGATTTTGGGTATTGCTCAATCAATTTACAGAAGGAAAAGCATTGGCTTTGCGGGGGGAATTGAGAAAGTATCGTACGGAGATTTAGAATACTTTATTGCCAGGATAGTGCTATCGTGTTGGCACACTTGTGTCAACACGTTGGCACAGTCGTGACAATGCGATGGCATGGTTGTGCCAATATGGTGGCACAGACTTAGTTAATACTTTTATTACTTGGCTAATTGTTTAATCCCGTCTGATTCTTTTTCGAACTGATAAGTTCCTCCTTTTTCACTAAGATCAAACGTAGACACTAATTCTGTGTTATTATCTACAATCAACAAGGCGCTCTGTTCGGCAAAACGTCCTATTTCTACAGTGTAAGGTTCTTCCGACATGGTTTTGTTGGAGATCAGACTGTCGTTGACAAATAAAGAGATAGAATCTCCGGCAAAACCTTTTACCAGACTGATCGTATAGCTTTCGATGAAATGACGTTCTTCCTGCTTTTCCCGTTGTAGCCGCATGCTCATATAGACAAAAATAACCACGACAAAAATGACGGCAAAAGCAAGAATTCCGTTACCTACCATAAACTGTTTATTTGTGTTGAGACGATGTGCCATAGTCGTTATTTTTTGAATTACGGCGTAAAGATACGAATATAGCACTGTTAATTCATACTTTTTTTCTTTAATGTTTTGTAGTCGAACAGATTATTTATATCTTTGCAACCGAAAACGGATGAAAGGTGGAGGGGCAATTAAGCTCCTTTTTTTGTTCTTATATAGCTAATAAATGATAGAAAAGAAAACTGTTTGTCAGATTGTAGAAGAGTGGCTGGAAGGAAAAGACTACTTTTTAGTAGAGGTAACCGTGAGCCCGGATGACAAGATTGTGGTTGAAATAGACCATGCAGAAGGTGTTTGGATTGAAGATTGCGTGGAGCTTAGTCGCTTCATAGAGTCGAAACTGAACCGCGAAGAGGAAGATTATGAACTGGAAGTAGGGTCGGCTGGGATCGGACAACCCTTTAAAGTTCTGCAACAGTATTATATCCACATCGGACAAGAGGTGGAAGTGCTGACCGGAGACGGACGGAAGCTGGCCGGTATACTGAAAGATGCCGATGAAGAGAAGTTTACGGTAGGCGTACAAAAGAAAGTGAAAACCGAAGGATCAAAGCG
Source organism: Bacteroides sp. OF03-11BH (assembly GCF_003604005.1). NCBI lineage: Bacteria > Pseudomonadati > Bacteroidota > Bacteroidia > Bacteroidales > Bacteroidaceae > Bacteroides > Bacteroides sp. OF03-11BH. The sequence continues at coordinate 1,878 of NZ_QTMW01000046.1, forward strand.
CCCGAAATTGGTAGAAGAGGACGAAACCTTCACTTATGAGCAAATAAAATATACTAAATACTTAATTAGCTTTAAATAGTTATGGCCAAAAAAGAAGAAACAATCAGCTTGATTGATACATTTTCGGAATTTAAGGAACTGAAGAATATCGATAGAACGACGATGGTTAGCGTACTCGAAGAGTCGTTCCGTAGCGTAATCGCGAAAATGTTTGGCACCGATGAAAATTACGACGTAATCGTGAACCCGGACAAGGGTGACTTCGAGATATGGCGTAACCGTGAAGTTGTGGCCGATGAAGATTTGACTAACCCGAATATGCAGATTTCGTTGAGCGAAGCACAGAAAATTGATGCTTCTTACGAAGAAGGTGAAGAGGTGACTGACGAGGTTATCTTTGCCAAGTTCGGACGTCGTGCGATCCTGAATCTTCGCCAGACACTGGCTTCCAAGATTCTGGAACTCGAAAAAGACAGTATTTATAATAAATATATAGATAAGGTAGGTACTATCATCAATGCAGAAGTATATCAGATCTGGAAAAAAGAGATGTTGCTTTTAGACGATGAAGGAAACGAATTGCTGTTACCTAAGACCGAACAAATTCCGAGCGACTTTTATCGTAAAGGTGAAACGGCCCGTGCAGTAGTTGCCCGCGTGGATAACAAGAATAATAATCCTAAGATTATCTTGTCACGTACTTCTCCCGTTTTCCTGCAACGCCTGTTCGAGATGGAAGTACCCGAAATTAATGATGGTTTGATTACCATCAAGAAGATTGCCCGTATCCCCGGCGAACGTGCCAAGATCGCGGTGGAATCTTACGATGACAGAATCGACCCTGTAGGAGCCTGTGTAGGTGTAAAGGGAAGTCGTATTCATGGCATTGTTCGTGAACTTCGCAATGAGAACATCGACGTAATCAATTATACATCGAACATTTCATTGTTTATACAGCGCGCTTTAAGCCCGGCTAAGATTTCTTCTATTCGTCTGAACGAGGAAGAGAAGAAAGCAGAGGTATTCCTCAAACCGGAAGAAGTTTCGCTGGCTATCGGTAAAGGCGGTTTGAATATCAAACTGGCCAGTATGTTAACTGAGTACACTATCGACGTGTTCCGTGAGTTGGATGAGAATGTAGCTGACGAAGATATCTATCTCGACGAGTTTAGAGACGAAATCGACGGATGGGTGATCGACGCTATCAAAGCTATCGGCATCGATACAGCGAAGGCTGTGTTGAATGCTCCTCGTGAGATGTTGATTGAAAAGACGGACTTGGAAGAAGAGACAGTGGACGAGGTAATACGCATTTTGAAATCGGAGTTTGAAGAAGAAGATCCTTCAATTGAAAATAAAGATGAAATTAAAGATTAAAAGTTGCGATACAATATAATGCAGCAGACTTTTATTTCTTAATTCTCAATTTTCAATTAAACAAGCTCCATTTATTCATTAATTTTAAAATATGACGATAAGGTTAAACAAAGTTACAAGAGATTTGAACGTAGGAATCGCGACGGTAGTTGAGTTCCTGCAAAAGAAAGGGCATACCGTTGAGGCTAATCCTAATACTAAAATTAGCGAGGAGCAATACGCTATACTCGTAAAGGAGTTTAGTACAGATAAGAACCTTAGACTTGAATCGGAGCGTTTCATACAGGAACGTCAGAATAAGGAACGTAATAAGGCGTCGGTATCGATTGAGGGCTTCGAAAAGCAGCCCGAAAAACCGAAGTCGGAAGATGTGATTAAGACAGTCGTACCTGAGGATGCACGTCCGAAGTTTAAACCTGTCGGAAAAATAGATTTGGATAAATTGAACGGTCGTAAACCTGAAAAGGTAGAGAAAGAACCGGAACAGAAACAGGAAGAACCGGTTGTGGAACGGCCTGTCGTTAAACCCGAAGTGAAAAAGGAGCCCGAGAAGAGAGAACCCGAGGTGAAGGAGGAAGAGGTGGTGACACCTCCTGTTTCTGTAGTAGAGCCTACTCCAGTGGTGGTTGAACCCGTAGTAGTGCCGGAACCTGTAGTGGAGACGAAGCCGGTAGAAGTTGAAAAAGTAGTAGAAGAAGTGAAAAAAGAAGAGCCGAAGGTAGTAGTAGCTGCACCTGTGAAGGCGGAAGAACATAAAGAAGAAGAAAAGGTGGAAACTGCACAGGCTGAAGTAACCCCGGTAGCGGAAAAGGCTCCGGAGGATGATGGTGTTTTCAAAATCCGTCAACCGGAATTAGGCGCAAAGATTAATGTGATCGGTCAGATCGACTTGGCTGCATTGAATCAGTCTACTCGTCCCAAGAAGAAATCGAAGGAAGAGAAACGTCGCGAACGTGAAGAAAAGGAAAAAATCCGTCAGGATCAGAAGAAGTTGATGAAGGAAGCTATCATCAAGGAAATCCGTAAGGATGATTCTAAATTGGCGAAGAGCGGACCTAAGGACAGTGCGGAAGCGGCTGCTAACAAGAAGAAACGTAACCGTATCAATAAAGAGAAGGTGGACGTTAACAATGTTGCAACCTCCAACTTTGCTGCTCCAAGACCTAATGTACAGGGTAAAGGCGGCAATAGTAACGGTCAGGGTGGCCAGGCCAATGGACAGGGAAATAACAACAGAAGAAATAACAACAATAAAGATCGCTTCAAGAAACCGGTTATCAAACAGGAAGTGAGCGAGGAAGACGTAGCAAAACAGGTAAAAGAAACCCTTGCACGTCTGACAACCAAAGGTAAGAATAAAACGTCCAAATACCGTAAAGAGAAACGTGAAATGGCTTCCAACCGTATGCAGGAACTGGAAGATCAGGAAATGGCAGACAGCAAGGTATTGAAGTTGACCGAGTTCGTTACGGCTAACGAATTGGCAACGATGATGGATGTTTCTGTTAACCAGGTTATCGCTACTTGTATGAGTATTGGTATCATGGTTTCCATCAACCAGCGTTTGGATGCTGAAACCATCAATCTGGTGGCTGAAGAATTCGGATTCAAGACTGAATATGTAAGTGCGGAAGTGGCACAAGCTATCGTTGAAGAAGAAGATGCTCCGGAAGATTTGCAACCGCGCGCTCCGATTGTAACGGTGATGGGACACGTTGACCACGGTAAGACTTCTTTGCTTGACTATATCCGTAAGGCGAATGTAATTGCCGGTGAGGCCGGAGGTATTACCCAGCATATCGGTGCTTATAACGTGCAATTGGAAGACGGTCGTCGTATTACATTCCTCGATACTCCGGGTCACGAAGCGTTTACCGCTATGCGTGCACGTGGTGCCAAAGTAACGGATATTGCTATCATTATTGTGGCTGCCGATGATAACGTGATGCCACAGACGAAAGAAGCGATCAATCACGCGATGGCTGCCGGTGTACCTATTGTATTTGCAATCAATAAGGTAGATAAACCGACTGCAAATCCGGATAAGATTAAAGAAGAACTGGCTGCAATGAATTACCTTGTTGAAGAATGGGGTGGTAAATATCAGTCACAAGATATCTCTGCCAAGAAAGGTATGGGTGTGGAAGACTTGCTGGAAAAAGTATTGCTCGAAGCGGAAATGCTCGACCTGAAGGCAAATCCGAACCGTAATGCTACGGGTTCCATCATCGAATCTTCACTGGATAAGGGACGCGGATATGTAGCTACTGTATTGGTATCTAACGGTACTTTGAAAGTAGGAGACATCGTATTGGCGGGAACCAGCTACGGACGTGTGAAGGCTATGTTCAACGAACGTAACCAACGCGTCAAGGAAGCAGGACCTTCCGAACCGGCATTGATTCTGGGATTGAATGGTGCTCCTGCCGCAGGTGACACATTCCATGTAGTCGAAAGCGATCAGGAAGCTCGTGAGATCACTAATAAACGTGAGCAGCTGGCTCGTGAACAAGGTTTGCGTACGCAGAAGATCCTTACATTGGATGAATTGGGTCGTCGTATTGCTTTGGGTAACTTCCAGGAATTGAACATCATCGTTAAGGGTGACGTGGATGGTTCTGTGGAAGCGTTGAGCGATTCGTTGATTAAGTTGTCTACGGAACAAATTCAGGTAAATGTTATCCATAAGGGTGTGGGAGCAATTTCTGAATCTGATGTTTCTCTGGCTGCTGCTTCGGATGCGATTATTGTCGGATTCCAGGTACGTCCTTCGGGTGCTGCCGGTAAGATGGCCGACCAAGAGGGTGTTGACATCCGTAAGTATTCTGTCATCTACGATGCAATCGAAGAGGTAAAGGCTGCTATGGAAGGTATGTTGGCTCCGGAAGTAAAGGAACAGATTACTGCAACCATCGAAATCCGCGAAGTATTCAATATTACGAAAGTCGGTCTTGTAGCCGGAGCAATGGTGAAGACCGGAAAGGTGAAACGCAGCGACAAGGCTCGTTTGATCCGCGATGGTATCGTAATCTTTACCGGAAACATCAACGCATTGAAACGCTTCAAGGACGATGTGAAGGAAGTAGGTACAAACTTCGAGTGTGGTATCAGTCTGGTGAACTGCAACGACATGAAGGTAGGCGATATGATCGAGACATTCGAAGAAATAGAAGTGAAACAGACGCTGTAAATATAGTAAGGTTATAAGTGTATTATAATGTTATAATATAGCAGAGGTCATGATTGATAAAGAGGTGGTAATGTGGTACTGTTTGCAGAACACCACCTTACCACCTTATTTTTTATCATTCGGCACCTTCTCATTATAATCAGCTTATATACGACTTATTGGTTTATAGCTTATAACATAATAAATGTGGCAACGATTGATATAATTATCCTTATTGTAATAGGCGCCGGAGCGATTGTAGGTTTTGTAAAAGGCTTCATTCGTCAGTTGGCTTCTATTTTGGGGTTAATAGTCGGTCTGTTGGCAGCGAAAGCTCTGTATGCTTCTTTGGCGGAAAAGCTTTGCCCGACAGTGACGGATTCAATGACAGTTGCGCAAGTGTTGGCTTTTATCATGATCTGGATTGCCGTACCATTGATCTTTGTATTGATTGCCTCGCTATTGACAAAAGCAATGCAGGCTATTTCGTTGAACTGGTTGAATCGCTGGTTAGGAAGTGGGCTGGGAGCACTTAAGTTTCTGTTGTTAACGAGTGTAGTGATTGGTGCGATAGAGTTTGTGGACAGCGATAATAAGTTAATTAGTGCAACAAAAAAGGAAGAATCTTTGTTATATTATCCGATGGAAACGTTTGCGGGGATCTTTTTCCCTGCTGCGAAGAATATGACGCAACAATATATATTAGAGAATAAAGATAAAGATGCAACAAGAACCCAATAAAATGAAACCCAATCAGAAAGACGAACTTGAAAAGAAGACTGATAATGAGTTTGTCCGGAAATTTGCGGAGGAGAAATATAAATACGGTTTCACCACAGAGGTGCATACGGACATCATTGAGCGTGGACTTAATGAAGATGTCATTCGTCTGATTTCATCGAAAAAGGACGAACCGGAGTGGTTGCTGGAGTTTCGACTGAAAGCGTATCGCCATTGGCTGACGCTGGAAATGCCTACCTGGGCACATCTCCGTATCCCTGAAATTGATTATCAGGCGATTTCTTATTATGCCGATCCGACAAAGAAGAAAGAAGGACCGAAGAGCATAGAGGAAGTCGATCCTGAACTGATAAAGACGTTTAATAAACTGGGAATTCCTTTGGAAGAGCAAATGGCTCTTAGTGGAATGGCAGTGGATGCCGTTATGGACTCTGTTTCCGTAAAGACTACCTTCAAGGAAACGCTGATGGAGAAAGGAATTATATTCTGCTCGTTCAGTGAAGCCGTGCGGGAGCATCCGGATTTGGTGAAGAAATATATGGGCTCGGTAGTAGGTTATCGGGACAATTTCTTTGCAGCGTTGAATTCCGCAGTGTTCTCTGACGGCTCTTTCGTGTATATTCCGAAAGGAGTACGTTGCCCGATGGAGCTTTCCACTTATTTCCGTATCAATGCCCGTAACACGGGACAGTTTGAGCGTACGCTGATTGTAGCGGATGATGATTCGTATGTTTCTTATCTGGAAGGATGTACGGCTCCGATGCGGGATGAAAATCAGCTGCATGCCGCTATCGTTGAGATCATTGTGCACGACCGTGCAGAAGTAAAATACAGTACCGTTCAGAACTGGTATCCGGGAGATGCAGAAGGCAAGGGCGGTGTATACAACTTTGTGACTAAACGCGGTAACTGTAAAGGAGTGGACAGTAAATTATCCTGGACACAAGTGGAAACCGGTTCGGCAATCACCTGGAAATATCCTTCCTGTATCCTGACGGGCGATAACTCGACCGCTGAATTCTATTCCGTAGCTGTAACGAACAACTATCAGCAGGCAGATACCGGAACGAAGATGATTCATCTGGGTAAGAACACTCGTAGTACGATTGTAAGTAAAGGCATTTCTGCCGGACATAGTGAGAACTCCTATCGTGGGTTGGTACGCGTGGCCGAGAAAGCGGATAATGCCCGTAATTATAGCCAGTGTGACTCTCTGTTGCTGGGAGATAAGTGTGGTGCACATACCTTCCCGTATATGGATATTCACAATGAGACGGCAGTGGTAGAACATGAAGCTACGACAAGCAAGATTAGTGAAGACCAGATATTTTATTGCAACCAGCGCGGTATTCCGACAGAAGATGCTATCGGACTTATTGTGAACGGATATGCAAAGGAAGTGTTGAATAAACTTCCGATGGAGTTTGCGGTAGAAGCACAGAAGCTGCTTACCATCTCATTGGAAGGAAGCGTGGGGTGATGTTGACTTTTTAATAGTAAATCGTAAAATCGTAAATATATCATGTTAGAAATAAAAGACCTGCATGCCAGCATTAATGGCAAAGAGATATTGAAAGGTATTAACCTGACGGTGAATCCCGGTGAGGTGCACGCTATTATGGGACCGAATGGTTCCGGTAAAAGTACGCTTTCCTCCGTATTGGTGGGTAATCCGGCTTTTGAGGTAACAAAAGGTTCGGTCACTTTTTATGGAAAGGATCTGTTGGAGTTGAGCCCCGAAGATCGTAGCCATGAAGGAATCTTCCTTAGTTTCCAGTATCCGGTGGAAATCCCGGGTGTGAGCATGGTGAACTTTATGCGTGCTGCTGTGAATGAGCAACGTAAATATAAAGGTCTGCCTGCACTGACCGCCAGTGAGTTTCTGAAGCTGATGCGTGAGAAACGTGCGGTGGTAGAGTTGGATAATAAACTGGCTAACCGTTCGGTGAATGAAGGCTTTTCCGGTGGTGAGAAGAAACGGAACGAGATTTTCCAGATGGCTATGCTGGAACCGCGTTTGAGCATCCTCGACGAGACAGACTCCGGTTTGGATATTGATGCGCTCCGTATTGTTGCGGAAGGAGTGAACAAGCTGAAAACTCCTGAAACAAGTACAATCGTTATTACCCACTACCAACGTTTGCTCGATTATATCAAGCCTGATATTGTGCATGTCCTTTATAAAGGTCGTATCGTAAAAACTGCCGGACCGGAACTTGCTCTGGAACTGGAAGAAAAAGGATACGATTGGATCAAGAAAGAAGTAGGAGAATGACAAATATAAAACGATGATGGTTGAACAACAATATATAGAACTTTTCTCACAGACGGAAGCGATGATCTGTAAGCATAGTGCCGAAGTGCTGAATGCGCCTCGTGCGTCAGCATTTGCCGATTTTGAGCGACTCGGATTTCCGACCCGTAAGATGGAGAAGTACAAATATACGGATGTGAGCAAGTACTTTGAACCGGATTTCGGTTTGAACTTGAATCGTTTGGCTATTCCGGTCAATCCGTATGAAGTGTTTAAGTGTGATGTGCCGAATATGAGTACCTCCTTGTATTTTGTGGTAAATGACACATTTTATAATAGAGCGCTTCCCACAGGAAATCTGCCGGAAGGTGTGATTTTCGGTAGTCTGAAAGAAGTGGCCGAGCAACACCCGGAATTGGTGAAGAAATATTACGGTCAACTGGCAGATACCTCTAAAGATGGTGTGACTGCTTTCAATACCGCTTTTGCACAAGATGGCGTTGTCTTTTATGTGCCGAAGAATGTGGTGGTGGAAAAAACAATCCAGTTGGTAAATATCCTGCGTGCAGATGTTAACTTTATGGTGAACCGTCGCGTACTGATTATCCTGGAGGATGGCGCGCAAGCCCGTTTGCTGATTTGTGACCATGCAATGGATAATGTGAACTTCCTGGCGACACAAGTTATTGAAGTATTTGCTGGTGAGAATGCGGTATTCGATATGTATGAACTGGAAGAAACACATACAAGCACAGTTCGTATCAGTAACCTGTATGTAAAGCAAGAGGCCAACAGCAATGTATTGCTCAACGGAATGACTTTGCATAATGGTACTACCCGCAACACGACCGAAGTGTTGCTGGCAGGAGAAGGAGCTGAAATAAACCTCTGTGGTATGGCAATTGCCGATAAGAACCAGCATATAGACAATCATACAAGTATTGACCATGCCGTACCGAACTGTACCAGCAATGAGCTGTTCAAGTATGTACTCGACGATCAATCGGTAGGTGCGTTTGCCGGATTGGTACTCGTGCGTCCCGATGCACAACATACGAATTCCCAACAGACTAACCGGAATCTTTGTGCTACGCGTGATGCAAGAATGTATACACAACCTCAATTGGAGATTTATGCGGATGATGTGAAATGTTCGCATGGAGCAACAGTAGGTCAGTTGGATGAAGGTGCATTATTCTACATGCGTTCGCGCGGTATTGCAGAGAAAGAAGCCCGTCTGCTGTTGATGTTCGCATTTGTCAACGAAGTGATCGATACCATTCGTTTGGAAGCGCTGAAAGATCGTTTGCATCTATTGGTAGAGAAACGTTTCCGTGGCGAGTTGAATAGATGTCAGGGTTGTGCCATTTGTAAGTAACCACTAAAAAATAATGAACGTGGATATTCAAAAGATACGTGAAGATTTTCCGATATTGAGCCGTACGGTTTACGGTAAACCTTTGGTTTATTTCGACAACGGTGCGACAACACAGAAACCCCGTCTGGTGGTTGATGCGTTGGTGGATGAATATTATTCCGTCAATGCCAATGTGCATCGCGGCGTACATTATCTTTCCCAGCAAGCTACGGAACTGCATGAAGCTTCCCGTGAAACGGTACGTGAGTTTATCAATGCCCATAGCACGAATGAAGTTGTCTTTACACGCGGAACAACAGAAAGTATCAACCTGCTTGTTTCCAGCTTCGGCGACGAGTTTATGGAAGAAGGGGATGAAGTGATTGTTTCCGTGATGGAACATCATAGCAACATCGTTCCCTGGCAACTGTTGGCTGCCCGTAAAGGAATTGCCATAAAAGTAATTCCGATGAATGATAAAGGTGAACTTCTGCTGGATGAATATGAAAAACTATTTTCCGAACGTACGAAAATAGTCAGCGTAGTTCATGTATCGAACGTACTGGGTACAGTGAATCCGGTGAAGGAGATGATCGCAACAGCTCATGCGCATGGTGTACCTTGCCTGATAGATGCTGCACAGTCTATTCCTCACATGAAAGTGGATGTACAGGAGTTGGATGCCGATTTTCTGGTATTCTCCGCCCATAAGATATATGGCCCGACAGGTGTCGGAGTGCTTTACGGAAAAGAAGAATGGTTAGATCGCCTTCCACCTTATCAGGGAGGAGGAGAGATGATTCAGCATGTCTCTTTCGAGAAGACCACTTTTAATGAACTTCCTTTCAAGTTTGAAGCCGGTACGCCCGACTATATCGGAACTACCGGACTGGCAAAAGCCCTTGATTATGTGAACGGACATGGCATTGAACAGATAGCCGCCCATGAGCATGAACTGACAACTTACGCTTTGCAACGTCTGAAAGAAATCCCCCATATACGTATATTCGGTGAAGCAGCCGAACGGGGAGCGGTCATTTCTTTCCTGGTGGGAGATATCCATCATTTCGACCTCGGCACGTTGCTGGATCGTCTAGGTATTGCCGTGAGAACAGGGCATCATTGTGCACAACCTCTCATGCAACGTCTTGGCATAGAAGGAACTGTACGTGCTTCGTTTGCCATGTACAATACCAAATCGGAAATAGACACTTTGGTGGCAGGAATTGAACGTGTCAGCAAGATGTTTTAAAGATATGAGCTGCTATTCCTGTGGAGTAGCGGCTTTTTTTATTCTTTAACTAAAAAAAGAGGGCCTCGAGTGCAGTGATTTGAGCTTTCGTGCGTCTAATAGGTAAAGAAACAAAATGTTCATTGAATATCAGGAGGGTCGTGAGACCATGCTTATATTATATAAATTCTCTCTCTTTAACATTAATGCAGCTATATCGTAAAAAGTTACGGTGTAGCTGCAACTTTTTTAGAGACTTCCTCCGTCTAATAGAATAGTTGTAACCATTGAAACAGCTGTTGCGATTGAAGATGAATTGAATATTATTGTATGTAAAAAGAAAGGGGAAACGCTGATAACAGCGAATCCCCCTTTTTTATCGATTATTTCCTTCCTTTTTATTCAGCAGTCAGCTCAATTACGCGGCTGAAAGCCTGATTTGTTGTGAAAGCATTGATTCCCACTTTCATCAGATAATCTCCTGAATAAGTTTTCTCATTGGCAGCCAGATTCGATTTGGAATTCGGCATCAGGTTGATTTCTTTCACCTTATACATTTTCTTCGCATCCAGTCCCTGAAGTTTTACCGGGAGCAGTTTCTCACCGAAACGTGGGTGGATATCGTAGGTATAAAGCACAGCTTTGTTCTTATCCGGTGAGGCATACATGAGAGACATGTGATTGCCATCGTAGGGAGAAACCAATCTGTATTGATCGCCGTCCAGAATCACTTTTTTCAGACGCGTCCAGTTGGCAACTGCATTCTGGCAGTAAGTCTGTTCGTCTGCATTCAGTTCCTTCAGTCCAAGGTCAAAGCCCAGTTTGCACATACTTGCCACATCCGTACGGAACTTCACGCTTGTGTTCTTGTTCCAGCTGGTTACGTGTGCACACATGGCTTTTGCCGGGAAGATTTGTGAGAATCCCCACTGGATAAACAGACGTTCTATCGGGTCTGTGTTGTCGCTGCACCAGAATTCTGTGTAATATTTCAGAGCTTCGTAGTCGCAACGGGCGCCACCGCCGGAGCAGAGCATCATTGGCACGTTTGGATATTTGTCTTTGATACGTTTCAATACATTGTATATACCACGTACATGGTCGATATAAAGCTGTCCCTGTTTATTTTTTAAATATGGAGAATAAACATTTGTAATTGGAGAGTTACAGTCCCATTTAAAGAAAGCCACTTCCGGATTCTCTGTCAGGATCTTATCCACTACACCATATACAAAGTCCTGTACTTTCGGATTGCTAAGATCGAGTACCAGCTGATTACGGTAATAATATGTTTCGCGGTTAGGCAGTTGGATAGCCCAGTCGGGATGTTTTTCGAACAACTCACTTTTAGGGTTAACCATTTCCGGTTCAATCCAGATACCAAATTTCACTCCGGCTTCTTTGGCAGACTGTACAAGGGCAGGAATACCGCCCGGCAGTTTGGATCTCATCACTTCCCAGTCACCCAGTCCGGCATTGTCACTGTTGCGTGGGTGCTTGTTGCCAAACCAGCCGTCATCCAGCAGGAACATATCTACACCAAGATGTTTAGCTTCCTTCATCAGTTCGGCAAGCAGTTCCTCATTGAATTTGAAGTAAGTATTTTCCCAGTTGTTTAATAAAGTCATACGGTCGCCTTGTCCGTCTTTCAGCTGATAGTTGCGTGCCCATGCGTGAAGGTTGCGGCTGGCTTCGCCCGTACCGTTGTTGCTGAAAGTAAAGATGAATTCAGGAGTTGTAAACACTTCATTCGGCTTCAGTTCATAATCAGATGCATAAGGATTGATGGCGGGGATTACACGGAGGTTACCTACGTTGTCCACTTCGAAAGTGAACTGGAAGTTTCCTGTCCATCCGATAGTACCTAGCATGGCACGTCCCTGCGCTTCCTGTGCCGGTTGTTCAAAACCAAGCTCAAAGAACGGGTGGGTGTGCATGGCAGCACGGCTTCCCAGTTTGGTGTCGATCACCTTTTTACCGAACAACAGAGGTTGTGTGCTCATTTGTGCTTCTTTTGCCCAATCGCTACTGAATTCTGTCAGGTAATATTCGTTTCCGGAGAAATAAAGCATGGTGGAAGCATAACGCCATAAGGTCACAGGCTTCTTTTCAGCATGTTTGATTTCGCTCCACGTCTTGATGACGTTTTCTTTCGGATAAGCGATGTAATGCAGTGTGACTTCTACCGGATACTGATTATCTTTTAGTTGAATAATCGTTTCCGTTCCGCCCGCCACTGCCTTCTGCTCGGAGGATATATAGCGGAGAATCGTACTCGGGTTCCCGTCATTGTGCGTGATAGCTACAGCCGGTTCAAAATAATCTTCGGCGCCGGAGCCCGGATATACTTCCCATCCGCGGGTGGATACGCTACCGTCACTTCCTCCTTTTACGTAAGGAGAAAAGTTGTTGATGTCTTTCTCGTTCAGTAACTTATCGCCCAGATAAGCCTGATAGAGTCGTCCGTTAGGAGCTACTTGGAGAATTAAGTCTGTGTTGTCCGTTGCGATGCGGATAACGTTCTTTTCCTGGGCGTCCACTTGCGCCAGGGTAAACAATGCCATAAGTAATACGAAAAGTTTCTTCATGGTTTTTTAATAATTAATTAGGTATTAGTTAGTTTGTGGGCATAGAATGCCGCAAAGATAATTATAATTCGTCAGGAATGAACTAGAATTTAATGCTTGCGCTAAATTCTACGGTAAATGGGCGTAAATAATTTCCACTCATATAGTTGCCGGCATACTGGGCAGCTTCTTCTTTGGTAATCAGTTCCGAACCGTTGATGGTTCCGCTGGCCCCCTTCTGATTCAGGAAGTTGATGACTGTTGCCCCTAAAGAAAGATGCTTGTTTACATTCCAGTTGATCCCCCCGAAAGTTTCCCAGCGACCGTTGAAATAGAGGGCTTCCTGGAGATTGGCGTAAGTCTTGCCGAAATAGCGGAAACTAAGCCAAAGGCGTAAGTCCTTCGTGATATTATAGCTTGGGTCGAGTTCGACAAGAATCTGCGGAATCTCTTTTACAATCATCCCATTGGCGTTGACAGACATTTCCGAACCATCGTTGAATGTGACGCTTGCGTTATAGTTCTTGTAAACAGGTTTCTGATACGTGAACAGAGCGTGCAGGTGAAAACCTTTGAACGGGTCGATTTCGGCAGATGTGGTCCATCCCAGTGTTTTGATATTATAAATAAGCAATACGGTCTTTCCTTCTTCCGTTCCCGGTTTCGTCAGGTTTTGCTGGTCAATATTATTAGATTTAGAGATATAGGTAACCATAGAGGTGAGGTTGATCCACTTGTTCTTGTAGAACAAACCGCCACGGATTAACGGTATGGTGACACGTTTGTATTGCTCTTCCGTAGGACCTGTTCCGGCATATTCGTTGATACGTGGGAAGCGGGTGGCTACTGTTCCGTCGGCAGTCAGGCCGAATTGCCCGGTTACGTTGTAAGCGGCGCGGAGCGTGGCGGCATAGTTCAGTTTATCCTTTACCACTTTGGCGGGATGAATGCTGCGTTGTGTGGCAATGATATTTCCTGTTTCTTCCTCTTTGCTATAAGTGGTAAAGTCGCCGATGCGGAAACCCGGGAAACGGGAAGCGGATATTTGATCGGCACTCATCCGGTAATATTCCAGGCGTCCGCCATAATAGATATTGAATTGGGGAGTTACTTGCCAGTTGTCTGTAAAGTAAAGGGCGAGTTTATTTTCATATCCCTTTGTATATTCGGGACTAAGTTCGTTGTACCCGTATGTCTGTACGCGCTGACCGGTCAGGGTGGGGTCCAGGGAACTTGTAGTTGTGGAAGTCAGCAACTGTGGATAGTTCTGTACGGTGGCCATCCATTGCAGAGAAGAGGAATAATAATCAAGATGGTAATACCATTCGTTCACTCCCAGACGCAGATCATGGTTGCCAAAGGTCTTGTTTAGCTCGGAAGTGATTAGGAAGTTTTTCACTTTGCCTACGTGCAACCAGGTGCGGCGACCTTCTGCCAGTCCCTCATACGGATCACCGTTTGATAACGTAAAACCATCGTTGGCGGTTACTTCGCTGATGGTGCTGCCTCCGAAGTCGACATAGTTGGCACGTGGAGCATCCATATATTTCAGATTGAATTTCCATAGCAGAGCGTTCCTGAAACGATAATCGGAGATCAATGCAATCTCATTGGCACGGTTTTCAGAACCATTGCCCAAGTTCCATGTTTTCATCTTTCCGTCTCTTACGTCCATGTATGGGAAAGAACCGTTCTGCGGAACATAAGAATTTGTTCCCAGTTTGAAACCGTCTATCTCTTTGACCGAGCCGTCGCCGACATAGATAAAAGGAACTGCATTGGTATAGCTGGCCGGATTTTCACTGCGGGAGTGTTTGTAGAGCAAAGATATTTTGCCGCGTCCGTTGTTGAAGAGACGGGTCAGGCCGGCATGATAAATCTCTGTGCGGTCTGCATAGTTCGTAAATTCCAGGTCGAAACTTCCCGGGTCGAAGTTCTGGTAAATGCTTGCCGTGTAAAGCCATTGGTCATTGATGGCTCCTGAAACATTGAAGTCGAAGTTCTGCATACCGAAATGATTGGTGCGGTAGTTTAATATACCTTGGAAATCCTTTTGTCCCAGTTTGCTGAATGAGTTGACGGAGTAAGCAATATTACCGGTCGTGATGGCCGATTCGGAAGGAGATAAAAGTCCTACTTCTCCCAGGCTGCTGTCGCTACGCCAATGAGCGGCAAGTTTGTGAACGGTAGAGGAATATACGGCAGGAAGTCCATTCTCATAGACATTAACGTCCTCGCTGGGAAGTCCGATTTGAATTTCGCGGGGTTTGTTGGCGTCAGAAGCATTCAGCATCACATTGCGTTCGCCTTCTTCTGATTCTTTTTTAGTAGAGTTGGCAGGAATCGTATCCTGCTTCATTTCGGTTCGGTTCGTCTTTTTCTTGTTCACCTGAATGTTCGCTGCATTCCCGTTGGAAGGAATCAGTTGCAACAGGGTTGCTAGAGTAAGGCAACTAAAGGTTACTTTTTTCATCACTTGTATTCATTTAAAGATTTGGAAGTTCACATCGGTTGTGTCATTTTGACGAAGGCAAAGATAGGAGGAGGAGAAACAAGTGGCTATACTCTTTTTTGTCAAGATGTGCAAGAGATGTTTCAAGTGTGCGATAGCCCTTTGCAGTGCGACATTTATTGCCATCCGTGCAACAAATGTTTCATCCTTCCTATGCATTTAGCGTAAAAAAAACTATATTTGTCGCTATCTAATATCTGTGTATGAAAAGGAAATTGCTGCTTTTTCTCCTTTCTATTTGTTTTTTCCTTCCGGATTTTGCCGCGACGGGACAGTATAACTTTATCCGTGTAGATGGAGGAAGCGGTCTTTCGAACAGTCATGTCAAGTCCATTATTCAAGATAGTTACGGTTTTATCTGGCTGGGTACGCGCAACGGTCTTAATCGTTATGACGGCGTGTCGATGAAGCTTTATAACTGCTATGACGAAACTTTGCAGCATGGCAATCAGGTCATATCCGCTCTTTTTGAGGATAATCACCGTCAATTATGGGTAGGTACGGATGATGGTGTTTATATTCAGGAGCTTGCTACCGGGAAGTTTTCGTTCTTTGATGCCCGCACAGAGAGCGGAGAGCAAATCAGATACAACTGGATTGAAGATATTCTGGCAGATCATTCAGGAAATATCTGGGTGAATGCACCGAATCAGGGAGTTTTCCGCTATCAGGTGGAGACGGGTAAACTGTTCCGCTATATTCCCTGTCCCAGTAAGGATAAAAGCAAGGACTTTCCGCAGTCTATCTGTGTAGATAAAGAAGGTACGGTCTGGGTGGGTACGTATGGAGCGGGAATTTACCGTTACAGTCCGGAGCAGGATAAGTTTGTGCCCTATGCAACAGAAGCACTTAAAGGGGATTTCATCTTTACTCTGTGCGATTATGGCGATGAGCTGATTGTCGGAGTGCATGAAGAGGAACTGAAACGGTTCAATAAAAAGACCGGAGAAGTGAGTATATTCCCTGCGCCCGAAGTACATCGAAAAATTATCCGCTACGCTGTTTGCTTCGGAGACGAGCTGTGGGTGGGTACGCAGAATGGCGTTTATGTGATTAATGAGAAACACAACAGTGTGCAACATATTCCTGCCGATGCCGGAGGGAAGTATGGGCTTGGAGATGCTATCGTCGATAAGATTTATCGTGATCGTGAAGGGGGAACCTGGATCTGTACGCAATTTGGAGGAGCCAGCTATCTGCCTGTACGTACGCTCGATTTTTCGGTTTATCTTCCGGGAGCGCCCGGTACAGTCAGCGGACGACGCATCAGTGAATTGGCGGAAGGAAAAGACGGAGTGGTGTGGGTTAGTACACAGGATGGCGGTGTTTGCTACTGGAATCCGGGAACACAGACTTTCACTAAAATTCCCCAGTCGCCTGACCGTCAGAATGTATTAAGCCTGTTCGCTTCGGATGATTTGGTTGGCGCAGGTTACTTTAAAGGGGGCATCGACCTGATTGTTCCTCAAGATCAGGTTCAGACGTTCTATCCCGCACAACTTGGTATCAGTGAAGGTTCCGTGTTTGCCCTTTACCGCGATCGTGGGGGAGCAATCTGGTTGGGGGATGGCTGGAACATCTTCCGTTCGGCCGACAAAGGACAGACTTTTGAGAAAATGGAGCAATTCGGGTATGCTTATATGCGTGATATTCTCGAAGATAAATCCGGCAATATATGGGTGGCAACGATGGGTAGTGGAATATTCCGGTATCATCCGCAGACAGATCAGATGGTCAGCTATAAATGTATACCGGGGGACAGCACTTCTATCGGAACGAATGAAGTGACAGGTATTTCGGAGGATAGTAAAGGCTTTATCTGGTTTTCTACAGACCGGGGTGGATTGTTGCGTTTTAACCCCGAAACCGGAAGATTCAGGACATACACCAAAGCGGACGGGCTTCCGGACAACGTAACATATAAAGTCGTGGAAGACCGGCAACATCGTATCTGGTTCGGAACAGACCGTGGACTGGTTTGTCTTTATCCGGAAACAGACAGCCTGCAAGTTTTCAACCGAAATGACGGGTTACCTGATAACCAGTTTAACTATAAATCGGCCTTGGCTGCCTCTGATGGTACTATTTGGATGGGAACTATCAATGGATTGGTCTCTTTTAATCCGCAAATTGTCCATCCGAATACTTTTGTGCCTCCAGTCTATATCACCGGAATGTACGTGCAGGGACGTGAAACTCCTTTCACGGCGGATGGTGTGCAACTGCCTTACCGTTCTAACGTCAGCTTTGATTTTGTTGCTTTAAGTTATACCTCACCGGGTGCAAATCGCTATGCCTACAAAATGGAAGGGATAGATAATGACTGGAATTATACATCTGATGTGCATACAGCGTCTTATGCCCAGCTCCCGCCGGGAGACTACCTGTTCCGTGTGCGGGGCAGTAATAATAATGGTGTCTGGAATCAGGAAGAAGCTACTTTATCAGTGCGTATTCTTCCACCTTGGTGGCGTACAGTGTGGGCTTACCTTATCTATATCATTGTAGTGTCCGGCAGCTTTGTCTTGACTCTTCGCACCTATCGCCGCCGGGAAGTACAAAAGATCCGTGAGCAGCAATTATTGGCAGAACTGGCGCGTGAGCGTGAATCCCATCGTACGCATGAGATGTTTATTAATCAGATCACTTACGGAGCTTGTACTCCGCAAGGGGGTGCGATGTCACGGGCTGATGAACAACTGATGTCCCAACTGATAGCCAAAGTGCGTGAGAATCTTTCCGACGCCAATTATAATGTGGAAGCATTGGCTGCAGCCATGAATATGTCCCGCTCCAGCCTGCATCGTAAGATTAAGGCGCTGACCGATCTTTCTTCACTCGACTTTATCCGTATCATCCGATTAAAACGTGCGGCAGAACTATTGCAGGAGGGAGAATTGCGCATCAACGAAATCTCTGACAGAGTAGGTTTCCAGTCGCCTTCTTACTTCGCAAAGATATTTCAGAAGCAATTCGGAGTTACTCCTACAGAGTTTGCCCAACAAAATAAGCAGAGAATGGCAGAGGGTTAGTAACTATGGGCTATTATTCGTTATTTTATCATGGGGTGGTGAACAGGTTTTAGCTCCTTTCGGTACTGGAATGGACTAATCTTAGTTCTTCTAAGATTTAATTGGTAATATGCGATGATTTAATATTCATCATATATAGATTTATTCGTCTGACAGTTGTTGAACTTTCGTCTGGCAATTGTTGTTCTTTCGTCTGACAATTGTCAGACGAAAAAGAAACAGCTGTCAGACGAATAAATTCATGTATCATTAGCCATAACCCCATTAGGTATCAAAAATAAATCTGCACAAGCTCGAAATTAGTTCATTTCCGTATAGAAATGAGGGAATGAAGTAAATAACTACAGTGTGCCCATTTTGTTTAAAGAGATTAAAAGATAGAATAATTCAGCTTTATAAATTCTTTCTTTTTTACTTGCTTATTTCATTTGATTTCCATACTTTTAGCCTCCGTAAACCCTTTAAAAATTGATCCTATGGACAACATTCTTTTCTGGCTGGTTCCAGTCGCTTCCGTGTTAGCCCTCTGCTTTGCTTATTACTTTCATAAGCAAATGATGAAAGAGAGCGAAGGTACACCCCAAATGATAAAGATAGCTGCTGCTGTGCGCAAAGGAGCTATGTCTTATCTGAAACAGCAATACAAAATAGTAGGTTGGGTATTCTTGGGATTGGTTATTTTGTTTTCAATTATGGCCTATGGCTTTCATGTACAGAACGCATGGGTTCCCGTTGCTTTTCTTACAGGCGGATTTTTCTCCGGGCTTTCCGGATTTTTAGGGATGAAGACGGCGACTTATGCGTCGGCTCGTACCGCTAATGCCGCCCGTAATTCTCTGAATGCAGGGTTGAGGATTGCTTTCCGAAGCGGCGCGGTGATGGGATTAGTTGTAGTTGGCCTGGGATTGCTCGATATATCTTTCTGGTATCTGTTGTTGAATGCAGTGATTCCTGCTGATGCGCTGACACCTACTCATAAACTCTGTGTGATTACTACTACCATGCTGACTTTCGGTATGGGTGCTTCTACGCAAGCACTCTTTGCCCGTGTAGGTGGTGGTATCTATACGAAGGCAGCCGATGTTGGAGCCGACTTGGTAGGTAAAGTAGAAGCCGGAATTCCGGAAGATGACCCTCGTAATCCTGCTACTATTGCCGATAATGTAGGTGACAATGTAGGTGACGTGGCCGGTATGGGAGCCGATTTATATGAATCTTACTGTGGCTCGATTCTGGCAACAGCTGCACTGGGTGCTGCTGCTTTTATCCATTCGGCAGATACAGTGATGCAATTCAAGGCAGTTATTGCTCCGATGTTGATTGCAGCTGTTGGCATTATCCTTTCTATTATAGGGATATTCGCTGTCCGTACTAAAGAGAATGCGACCATGAAAGACTTGCTCGGTTCATTGGCTTTCGGTACGAACCTTAGTTCCGTGCTTATTGTTGCAGCTACATTCTTAATCCTGTGGCTCTTGCAACTAGATAACTGGATTTGGATTTCTTGTGCCGTAGTAGTCGGACTGGTAGTAGGTATTGTCATCGGACGTTCTACGGAATATTATACTTCTCAATCTTATCGTCCTACCCAGAAACTAAGTGAAAGCGGTAAGACTGGTCCTGCTACCGTCATTATTTCCGGTATTGGTTTGGGTATGCTTTCTACAGCTATTCCTGTAGTTGCAGTAGTGATTGGTATCATTGCCTCCTATCTGTTGGCTTCCGCAGGTGATTTCGGTAATGTAGGCATGGGATTGTATGGCATCGGTATTGCAGCTGTTGGTATGCTTTCTACCTTAGGTATCACATTGGCAACGGATGCTTACGGTCCGATTGCGGATAATGCGGGAGGTAATGCGGAAATGTCCGGCCTGGGTGCTGAAGTTCGCAAACGTACTGATGCGCTCGATTCATTGGGTAACACAACTGCCGCCACGGGAAAAGGTTTTGCAATCGGTTCCGCTGCGCTGACAGGTCTGGCTTTGCTGGCTTCTTATATTGAAGAAATCCGAATCGGTCTGACACGTCTTGGTAATGTAGACCTGACTTTTGCAGATGGAAGTTCTATCAGCATAGCAAATGCCACTTTTATCGACTTCATGGATTATTACGAAGTACACTTGATGAATCCAAAAGTACTTTCGGGCATGTTCCTCGGTTCAATGATGGCTTTTCTGTTTTGTGGTTTGACAATGAATGCAGTAGGACGTGCGGCAGGTCACATGGTTGACGAAGTGCGTCGCCAGTTCCGTGACATAAAGGGTATTCTGACTGGAGAAGCCGAGCCGGATTACGAACGTTGTGTTGAAATATCGACAAAGGGTGCGCAGCGTGAGATGGTTATTCCTTCCTTGATTGCTATTATTGCTCCGATTCTTACAGGATTTATCTTTGGCGTTCCCGGCGTACTCGGCCTACTGATTGGTGGTTTGAGCAGTGGTTTCGTATTAGCTATCTTTATGGCTAACGCTGGAGGTGCATGGGATAACGCAAAGAAATATGTGGAAGAAGGTAACTTTGGTGGAAAAGGCGGTGAAGTGCATAAAGCAACCGTAGTAGGAGATACAGTAGGTGATCCGTTTAAAGATACCTCCGGTCCGAGTTTGAATATTTTGATAAAACTTATGAGTATGGTGGCCATTGTGATGGCAGGACTTACTGTGGCCTGGAATTTATTCTAAAAAAGCAGAAGGGAAAGTAAGAAAAAGGAGACAATACAAGTCTCCTTTTTTAATTTGAATTACCTTTGTATCAAAATAGAAGCGATAAATATGTTATTACCTTATTTGAACGAGAATCTGATTGAAGCCGGATGTGATGAGGCCGGTCGTGGATGTTTGGCGGGAGCGGTTTATGCTGCTGCAGTTATTCTTCCGAAAGATTTTAAAAATGAACTGTTGAATGATTCCAAACAACTGACGGAAAAGCAACGTTATGCATTACGCGAGGTAATAGAGAAAGAAGCGATTGCTTGGGCGGTTGGCATTGTGTCACCGGAAGAAATTGATGAAATAAATATCCTGCGGGCTTCTTTTCTGGCGATGCATCGTGCAGTGGATCAGTTGACCACCCGTCCCCAACATTTACTGATCGACGGTAATCGTTTCACTAAATACCCCGGTGTTCCCCATACTACAGTAGTGAAAGGAGACGGGAAATATCTTTCGATAGCAGCAGCTTCAATTTTAGCCAAAACATATCGAGACGATTATATGAACCGTCTTCACGAAGAATTTCCATATTATGACTGGGACCACAATAAAGGTTATCCAACTAAAAAACATCGTGCCGCCATTGCCGAACGTGGCACTACTCCTTACCATCGCATGACGTTCAATCTGTTGGGAGATGGCCAGTTGACTTTGAGCTTCTAAAGTCGCTTTGTTTCATTTTACACACATTTTCTACATTTTTTTGCAGAATAAGCACGATTTTGTTACGGATAACCGTGAAATTGTTCCGTTTAGGCTAAAAAAGTGTTGCCTAGTGCTTTTATTTGTTATTGAAATGCTATATCTTTGCGAACAATAATAAGAATTAAAAAGTTTAAAATCATGGCAACGAACAAGCTATTATGGTCTTCTAAGCTCATTGGGGTATTTTTTATTATGTTGGTTTGCACTCTTTCTGCAAATGCACAGTTTTTACGTACTTCCTATTTCATGGAAGGTACTCACTATCGTCAACAACTGAATCCGGCTTTAACACCGACTAAAGGTTACTTTAACCTTCCAGTGATCGGTGCTGTTAATGCAACGGTTGGTTCTACTTCGTTAGGCTATCAGGATATCATTGATATTATTGATGATGGCGATGATTTCTACACCAAACCGGATTTCATGAATCGTCTGAAAGATAATAATAAATTGAATGTGAACTTCAGTACAGAAATTCTTTCTGCAGGATGGTATAAAGGAAAAAACTTTTGGTCATTCAATATCGGTCTTCGTACAGATATCGGTGCTAACCTGACAAAGAATATGTTTACCTTCTTGAATGAGATGGAAACAGTTGAAGAAAACTGGAGAAATAGTAACTATGATATTAGTGGTCAGCAATTGAACATTAATGCTTATACTGAAATTGGTTTAGGACTTTCACGTCAGATTAATAGCCGTTTGACAGTTGGTGCTAGAGTGAAAGCTTTATTGGGTATTGGTAACATGGAGTTGAAACTTAATAGAGTTGCGATGAGCGCTAATTTACCTAGTGATCAACAAATAAATCAGTGGTCAAGTGAGAGCTATTGGAATTCTATGACCCCTTCACAGGCAGCACAGGCAGCACAAGAATTAAAGGATAAGTTTAATAACTATCATGCAAACTTGACTGTTGGTGCCGAACTGAAAAGTTCTTTCAAAGGCTTGGAATTACAAGAAGAAGAGGGTAAAGATTATGTAACTGACTTTGATTTCGATAGCGGTAAATTGGGTATAGCTGGGTACGGTTTTGGTATCGATTTAGGAGCTTCTTATAAAATATTGGATAATCTGACTGTATCTGCTTCTGTTCTTGACTTAGGTTTTATCTCTTGGTCAAAATCAAGTACAAAGATTGCATCTGCTAATCCGGATCCGATTGATATTAAAGGAAGTACCTATGCAAATATGGTTGATCCGAATAATCCGAATACTGTTATGAACGCTGTAAATCAGTTGCAGAATGACGCTCAAGGATATATGGACCGTGTAACAAATGGTGATGTACTTGACTATGACATGTTGCAACTCGAAGTAAGCGATGCTAAAGAATCTCGTAAATCTCGTCTTGCTTCTACCCTAGTATTAGGTGCAGAATATGGATTCTTCAATAACAAATTAGCAGTGGGTGTATTGTCAACCACTCGTTTTGTACAGCCTGATGCTCTTACAGAATTAACATTCTCTGCAAACTACCGTCCGAAAAGCTGGTTCAATGTAGCACTTAGTTACTCAGCTATCCAGTCAGCCGGTAAATCTTTCGGTCTGGGTCTGAAATTAGGTCCTCTGTTTGTCGGAACTGACTATATGTTCTTAGGCAAGAACTCTAACTCTGTGAATGGATTCGTTGGAGTTTCTATTCCGTTGGGCGGAAGAAAAGCAAGTAAAGAAGGATAAGATATTTTAATTTCTCTCTCTAAACATTCTCTTTTAATTAATTCTCTATAGAATAAAAAACGTATAATTTACAGCTTACCGTCTTAGAATCCTCTAAAGGATCACAGATGGTAAGCTGTTTTTTGTATTAGAACCATTTTATCTTCCGGAATATCACAAACGCAAGAGTTGACAATCCGATGGAAAATAGTACGATCAAAGAGAAAGCAAAGGGTACCTCTTCCAGATGAATATCCACATTCATACCATAGAAACTGGCAATCAATGTCGGGAGCATCAGGACGATGGACAGACTTGTCATGCGTTTCATGATTGTATTCACGTTATTGGAGATAATGGAGGCAAAAGCATCCATCGTTCCCGTGAGAATGTCACTGTAAATATTCACCGTGTTAAGTGCCTGTTTCAATTCGATAATCACATCTTCCACTAGTTCAGTGTCCAGATAATCCGTATCCTGGAAAATAGTCCTTAATTTTCCTATCATTACTTCATTTCCACGGATGGAAGTATTGAAGTAGACCAATGTTTTCTGCAGTCTCATCAGCCGGAGCAGGTCCTCGTTGCGGATGCTTCGTTCCAGTTCCTTTTCTGCGGCGCTGATGTCTATGTTTATCTGCTTTAGGTATTTCAGGAACCATACGGCAGAAGAATAGATGATCCGAAAAATCAGATCCAGCTTGTTGCGTACAACAATCCCTTTTCGACGGGTATGCTCTATGAAATCCGGTAGCAAATCGGTGTTGTGATAACAGACGGACACAATAATCTCGTTATTGGTGATTATTCCAATCGGTACAGTGTCGAAGGGCAGGCTGCCGTTCTGCTTGTTCTGCACAGGGATACGAAGAATGGTCAATAACCAATTACCTTCTGTGTCCGTACGCGGACGTTCGTCTGTATCAGCTATATCATTAAGAAATGATTCGGGTACGTTGAGAGTTTGAGTTAGAAATTCAAAGTCATCATTATTCGGGCATACTACATTTACCCAGCTGTTAGGAAGCCATTGAGCTTTTTCCACAAAGCCGGCTTCACAATAAAGATACGTTCTCATCTTATTGCCTCCTTTCGTTTGTTTTACACGAGCAGAGGCATCAGGTTTCAATGACTCTGTTCGCTTTAATTAATACTAGTTGTGCACGTTCGCGGGTTTGAATCGTCCATATTTCTATGATTTTAATTTAAAAGCGATGCAAAGGTACGGAAAAATGAAGAGGGTTCCGCCCTTTGTATCGCTTTTTTTGATATTCTTTTATTTGTGCCCTTTATTTAGAGGCTCCGATCCTATTCTGCTTTTCCTTCGAAATGATTATCCAGATATTTCCTGATATTGTAACTGCTTAAACGCTCTTTGGATATGCTGCCATCTTTTTCAACAAGTTCATAGTGTGGAATACCATTGAACTGGAATAGTTGACGCAGATAATTGAACTCTGCCTCCGAAACATAATAACAGGCTTCTCCTTTTAGATTCTTCTCTATATATTTTTTGTAGTCTTTCTCGGGCGAATCTTTCTGACTTGTGATATAGATGAATTGAAACTCCGGATGATCTTTATATTTTTTGCGTAAATCGGCAGTTGCCTCTATTCCTGCACGACAAGGGCCACAAGTCGTTGCCCAGAAATCGACAAACAGAACCTTACCTGAATGATTCTTTATGATGTTGCGGAATACTTCAGTCGCTTTTCCATCAGGCAACTGATAAGATCTTGCCCTATCTTTCGGGTGTGTCTTTTCCAGCACTCGTTCAGCTTCTGATGCGAGAAACGGTTCGGTGAATATTTGTTTGATGCTATCCACATATTCATGAGCTATTTGGCTGTCTTTGATATTTCCTAAATTAAAATTAAGGCTCCGCACTTTGGCTATTTGCCAGAGCAAAGGGTTGGGAGTAGGATATAATTGTGCAATGATGGAATCTTTCTTGAAATCATATTTCTGGTTCATTTTTATAAAGATTCTATCCTTATCCTGCTGGGATTCTTCCTTTTTCTCGGAATATAATGCCACATATTCTTGTATGAGTTTTTGTTCTTTTTCATAGAGCGATGCCATCTTCTCGTTCTCTGCAATTAGCTGCCTCATTATAATTTTGGCAGTAGTTCCGGCCAACTTCTCCTGTCTAAGTCTTATTGCTTCCTGCTCCTTATTTAGTTTCACACCTTTTTCTTTAAGGAAAGTCAATAGAGGTTTCTTCGGATAAGTATAATCAATGCTGTCTGATGGAGAAAAAGACTGGTCGGAATATGCTTTCCGGAACAAGTCCATATATTCGAAACGGTTGATAAATGTACTTGCGTTTGTGTTTGCAAGTACGGTTACATCATTGAGTGGCATATCTTTCAAGAAACTGTAATAGGAATCGTCTTCCTTTACTTTCAGCGCCTGATTGGTGCTATCTTGCTTTGCGTAATAATCTCTGCTCATCAAGAAATCAAAAAGCATACTTCCGGCTTGCAAATCTACCTTGTTCTTTATCAGATGAACTGCCTTGAGAGAGGGCTGATAGATTTGGCTTACAGAGTCTGCAACCTGTTTCCATTGTGCAATGATAGGCTTCATGTGCTCCTTGTATTGGTCGGGAGTTAATGTCTTTTGTGATTTCGATAAGTCCTCATAGCGATAGGTTATCAGGTTATCAAAGTCTTTCAGCAGGTAGGAGAGAGAAGCGGATGGACCCATATATGCTGTGTTCCTGATAGGGAAGTAATGATCGCGTGCACGGCTGCGTGCCATTACAGCTTCCCAGTCGATATACATGGTGAGAGTTTGTCCGGGTTCAATATAGAATGGAATCCAGTTGTGTCCCAGTACTACCGATGATTCTATCGGATGATTAATGATAAATCGACAGCTAAAACTACCGTTCGGGGCTATCTGGATGACGGTCGGATAATCTTCACGGGTCAGTTCATTTGACAGATAAATAAGACCGGTGTCAAATCCTAAACGAGGATCGTATCCGTTTATATACCCTTGCAGATAAGTTGAATCCTGGCGGAAGAATTGCTTAAAATCAGGTTCTGCAGCAACCTGTGTAATCGGAGTTCTCTCCTTGCTGTACACTAATTCTTCCGCTCCTTTCTGCTGAATCTTACACGTGCCGTCTTTTTGCGGGGTGAATGATAAAGTCATTTCCTCCTGACTCTCTCTATCTTTTAAAGTCATTTCAATCCGCTTTCCCTTTTTTCGGATATTTGCATTGGTGTATATCCGGTTATTCAGAATGCTGATGGAGTCGTAAACTCCATATTCCCATGAACCGGAACCGTCTGTCTTGAACCAATTGCCTTTGATGGTGGCTAGTGGAGAAGAATCTTTCCTCTTTTGCGGGACCAGCGATATGTCATAAATATTGCCTTCGGGGTCAGTAGGATTGAGAAAATGAATGGTCTGTGTTTCTGACGGTAACGGCTCGAAAACCAGCACATAATCCATCGTTCCTGAATCCGGCATATAGACTTCTTTTTTGAGTTCGATACCTTCAGCACTTTTGAACAGATATTTCTTGCCGGTTGCGGCATCTTCCAGATAGGTATCTCCATCTTCCATGATCCACCAGTGTGGGCGGAAGATAGCATGAATATATACTCTTGTGTTCTCGGGAGTGCGCTCTATGCGGGTGATGTTGGAAATACTTCCCGATCGGGCTTTGAAAGGTGGATGGTCGATTGTTTGTGCGGATACTATACCCGATAACAAAAGTAAGATACAAAATAAAGTTGTTTTCATAATAATAGTTTTTCGATCAATATATTGAAAGTACTTTTACAAAGTAAGAAAAATATTCATAGCCTGGTGCACTTCTGCCCTGTAACTTAACATAGATTAAACGTTTACGTAACCATCTTTTTTGTACCTTTGCGCCCGAAAATCAGAGTGATAATTTAAATATTGAAATATTATGAGTAAGAAAGCCCTTTTAATGATCCTCGATGGTTGGGGATTAGGTGACCAAAAGAAAGATGACGTAATCTTCAACACTCCCACTCCTTACTGGGATTATCTGATGACTACTTATCCTCACTCTCAACTTCAGGCAAGCGGTGAAAACGTAGGTTTGCCCGACGGGCAGATGGGTAACTCGGAAGTAGGTCACTTGAATATCGGTGCCGGACGCGTAGTTTATCAGGATTTGGTAAAAATCAATCGTGCATGTGCTGACAATAGCATCCTGAAAAATCCTGAAGTCGTTTCTGCTTTCTCTTATGCAAAAGAAAACGGAAAGAGTGTTCACTTTATGGGGCTGACTTCTAACGGTGGCGTACACAGCTCACTCGTTCATCTCTTCAAACTTTGCGATATCGCTAAAGAATATAATATCGACAATACATTTATCCATTGCTTCATGGATGGTCGTGACACTGACCCGAAGAGTGGTAAAGGCTTTATCGAAGAACTTTCTGCACACTGTGAGAAATCAGCAGGCAAGATTGCTTCTATCATCGGCCGTTATTACGCTATGGACCGTGACAAACGTTGGGAACGTGTAAAAGAAGCTTATGACCTGCTTGTAAACGGCATAGGTGAGAAAGCTACCGATATGGTTCAGGCTATGCAGGAGTCTTATAATGCAGGTGTTACAGATGAATTCATCAAACCGATTGTGAATGCCAACTGCGACGGAACAATCAAAGAAGGTGATGTAGTTATCTTCTTCAATTACCGTAATGACCGTGCCAAAGAGTTGACTGTTGTATTGACTCAACAAGATATGCCGGAAGCAGGTATGCACACCATCCCAGGGCTGCAATATTACTGTATGACTCCGTACGATGCTTCTTTCAAGGGCGTTCATATCCTGTTCGACAAAGATAATGTATCTAATACATTAGGCGAATATCTTGCTTCTAAAGGCTTGAGCCAACTTCATATCGCTGAAACAGAAAAGTATGCGCACGTAACATTCTTCTTCAATGGTGGACGTGAAACTCCGTTTGATAAAGAAGATCGTATCCTTGTTCCTTCTCCCAAAGTGGCTACTTACGACTTGAAGCCGGAAATGAGTGCTTTCGAAGTAAAAGACAAATTGGTGGCTGCCATCAACGAGAACAAATATGATTTCATCGTAGTGAACTTCGCTAATGGTGACATGGTAGGTCATACCGGTATTTATGAAGCAATCGAGAAAGCTGTTATTGCTGTAGATGCTTGCGTGAAAGATGTAATCGAAGCTGCCAAAGCACAGGATTACGAAGCAATTATCATTGCCGATCATGGTAATGCTGACCACGCTTTGAACGAAGACGGTACTCCGAACACTGCTCACTCTTTGAACCCTGTTCCTTGTGTTTATGTAACAGAGAACAAAACTGCGAAAGTAGAAAACGGTCGTCTGGCAGATGTTGCTCCGACTATTCTCAAGATTATGGGTCTGGCTGCTCCGGCTGAAATGGACGGAAACGTTTTGATTAAGTAATTTAAATTTCTATAATTGGGAGGGCGGAGTAGAACTCCGCCCTTTTTGTCTCACATAAGGTTTAAAATGATACAAATAGGTGATGTAGTAGTGTCTCTTGATGTATTTCAGGAGAAGTTTCTTTGCGATCTGGGTGCCTGCAAGGGCGCTTGTTGCATTGAAGGTGATGCCGGTGCTCCGGTAGAGCTGGATGAGGTGATGGAGCTGGAAGAGGTTTTGCCGGTTATCTGGGACGAACTGGCTTCGGAAGCACGTGCGGTGATTGAAAAGCAAGGGGTGGTATATACGGATCAGGAAGGTGATTTGGTGACTTCTATTGTCAATAATAAGGACTGTGTGTTTACTTGTTATGATGAGAATGGTTGCTGCTATTGCGCGATCGAAAAGGCCTATCGAGAGGGAAAGACTGCCTTCTATAAACCGGTGTCCTGCCATCTTTATCCTATCCGGATTGGAGATTACGGACCTTATAAAGCGGTGAATTATAATCGTTGGGACGTATGCAAAGCAGCGGTTTTGCTGGGAAAAAAAGAGAATCTTCCCGTATATCAGTTTTTGAAAGAGCCTTTAATCCGTAAGTTCGGTGAAGAATGGTACAAAGAGCTGGTCACTGTTGCCGAAGAACTGAAAAAGCAACAGTACATTTAAATTCTCTTCCGGTTCTTGCGTATGCAATATACCTGATATAGTAAAATACACAATGCGATAATAATTCCGCATGCCGGTATCATCCATACTTCCGGATGAATAATAATCAAGAAAATACAAGTGGCGATTACGCAGGAAGTCAATACAATAAGAAACAACCTGATCTTTGCAAATAACGGATTAGGAGCAGTAGTTTTCATTTTCATAGTTATGTTTTCTTTGCTTTTTATGCAAGATAGTGATTTTGTATGGAAAACGTTTCTGCTGTTAGGTTTTATTAAGAGATGGACGGTTGATCGATTTGAATATGAAAGCCCCTTTGGGCAAAAGAAAAACGCCGATCGAAGGATGTTCCTTCGCCATCGGCGTTTCCTCGTTGTAAGATGTGAGGTTGGTTTATAAAACGTAATTATTTAATTATGTATCGATATTTGCATACGTTGCATTCTCTTCAATAAACTCGCGGCGTGGCCCTACATCTTCACCCATCAACATAGAGAAGATATAATCAGCTTCTGCGGCGTTGTCAATATTTACTTGTTTCAGCATACGGTTTTCGGGGTCCATGGTTGTTTCCCACAATTGCTGGGCGTTCATTTCACCCAAACCTTTGTAGCGCTGTGTATGAATTGCATTTTCCGAACCGCCACCGTAAGTGTCAATAAACTTCTGGCGCTGTGCATCTGTCCAGCAATACTCTTCTACTTTACCTTTTTTGCAGAGGTAGAGCGGGGGAGTAGCGATGTACAAATAGCCATTCTGGATAATCTGTGGCATATAGCGGAAGAAGAATGTCATAATCAGTGTGTCGATGTGAGAACCATCGACGTCGGCATCGGTCATGATGATAATCTTATGATAGCGCAGCTTCTGTATGTTGGCTTCCTTGCTGTCTTCGTCAGTTCCGATAGTTACACCGAGAGCTGTGTAGATATTGCGGATTTCATCACTTTCCAAAGCCTTGTGATACATGGCTTTTTCCACATTCAGAATCTTACCGCGTAATGGGAGGATAGCCTGGAACATACGGTTACGTCCCTGCTTGGCAGTACCACCTGCCGAATCTCCCTCGACAAGGAATAATTCACATTTTGAAGGATCCTTATCCGAACAGTCGGCTAATTTACCCGGCAGACCACCACCCGACATCGGCGATTTGCGTTGTACCATTTCACGGGCTTTTCTTGCTGCGTGACGTGCGGTAGCCGCGAGAATCACCTTGTCTACAATCGTTTTTGCTTCCTTCGGATGTTCTTCCAGATAATATGCCAATACTTCACCCACTGCTTGGTCAACAGCACCCATCACTTCGTTGTTACCCAACTTCGTTTTAGTCTGTCCTTCAAACTGTGGTTCAGCTACTTTCACAGAAATAACGGCAGTCAAACCTTCACGGAAGTCATCTCCCGAGATTTCAACCTTCACCTTTTCCAGCATCTTGCTGTCTTCGGCGTATTTCTTCAACGTACGGGTCAGCGCACGGCGGAAACCTGCCAAGTGTGTACCACCTTCGATAGTGTTGATATTGTTAACGTATGAGTGAACGTTTTCGGAGAATCCGGTATTGTACATGATAGCCACTTCAATAGGAATTCCCTGTTTTTCCGAGTTCAGATAGATAACGTCGTTAATCAAGTGCTCGCGTGAAGACTCGATAAAACGTACAAACTCTCTCAAACCTTCTTCTGAATAAAACTGCTCACCCTTGAAGCTTCCGTCCTCGTTCACAACCCGACGGTCCGTCAGGGTGATGCGGAGACCAGCGTTCAGATAAGCCAATTCGCGCAGACGTGAAGCCAGAATCTTGTAATCGTATACCGTTTCTGTAAAGATGGTATTATCCGGCCAGAATTGTTGGCGGGTTCCAGTGATGTCGGCTGTACCGACTTCTTTTACAGAGTAAAGCGGTTTACCGATCTCATACTCCTGCTGATAGATTTTACCATCGCGGAATACTTGCGTAGTCATGTGGGTAGACAGCGCGTTTACGCAAGACATACCTACACCGTGCAAACCTCCGGATACCTTGTAAGAACCCTTGTCGAATTTACCTCCGGCATGCAGTACGGTCATGGCAACTTCCAGTGCCGACTTCTTTTCTTTCTCGTGATAGTCCACCGGAATACCGCGTCCGTTGTCCTGTACTGTGATTGAATTGTCTTCGTTGATTGTTACTTCGATATGGTCGCAATAACCGGCCAATGCTTCGTCGATAGAGTTGTCAACGATTTCGTATACCAAATGGTGAAGTCCCTTGACGCTGATGTCACCAATGTACATCGCAGGGCGTTTTCTTACTGCTTCAAGACCTTCCAATACCTGGATGCTATCCGCAGAATAAGACCCGTTATTGGGAGTGATTTGTTCTTCGCTCATAATTGCCTTTCTAACTTTAATAACAGAGCAAATATAGTGAAAATTGTCGACTTGGCGAAGAATAATCAGTGAAAAATAAAGAATGCGGGTTGATTCTCCGCTTTCTTGATAAGTTTGATATTCAGTTGGTTATAAACAAGAAAGGCCGAACTTAAAAGTTCAGCCTGAATGCTATATAGAATTGCTAAATTCTTATTATTAAGCGAGCTTGTTGATGTAAAGAGCCAACTTAGATTTCAGATTGCTAGCTTTGTTTTTGTGAATGATGTTCACTTTAGCCAACTTATCCAACATCTTTGTAATGCCTGGGTACATTGCAACTGCTTCTGCTTTATCAGTAGTTGCACGAAGCTTTCTAACAGCATTTCTCATGGTTTTGCCATAATATCTGTTGTGAAGTCTTCTTGTCTCTTCTTGTCTGATTCTTTTCAGTGATGATTTATGATTTGCCATCTCGACTAATCTATTTTTTTAGTTCTTTATTCTTTTAACTTGTAGCCCGTGGGGGAATCGAACCCCCCTTTCAAGAATGAAAATCTTGCGTCCTAACCGATAGACGAACGGGCCATCCTTTGTTGCATTTCTGCATTTTGCTTTCTCGAATCTGTGTTTGTTTCTCGATTGCGGATGCAAAGGTAGGAACTTTTTTGAAACTGGCAAATGATTTATAGGAATTTTTTCATTGAATATGTGTTTTTTTCAAAGTGACCATTCTTTTATGTTGATATTCAATAAAATATACGGTTTCAGTTTTTATAAAAAAATCTTATCAGTGAAAAAAAACTGGAAGGTGTTCTCTTCCATATACCTTATTATATTGTAGTGGAATAAAAAGGCTGCTTATTTTTGTGATTTCTCTTGTAACAAAAAAAGTGCATTCTCTCCTCGCTTGGACAGAATGCACTAAACACAAACAAAACAAACAATTTTAATAAAACGATATTTTCTTTGAAAAACCGTTTTATTAAGACGCTACATGTAGTGGGAAACATTACATGAGCAGAGGGCAAAAGAGCCCACTAGGGTACTTCGCAGTAGCCTTTGTAAATACATCTCACCTAAATATTGTTCACATACTATTTCGTCACACGTTTTTAAGACTCCAGTTCGGAGTTGTTCAGGCGTATAATCCATCCGTTAACTTGCATTCTTGGGCATATATGCGGAATTCCGGTATCTGATGGCTGGATAAAGAACAAAAGCGTATATGAGTCCTGACGGTCGAGATACTCCTGGTCACTCATTTCACCTATATCATTGTAGATTTTGGATAACAACAGATATTGAGTGAGTGGGAGACGAAGAATGTTCTGGCCGCTTGGTATATGTTTGATCGATAAGGTTGTCTGATCTCCTTTCATGATACGTAATGTATTTAATCTCGCATGGATGACCAGAGTTTGCTCGGACATTACAGCCACTTCCTTCTGGTATGGAAGATAGTAGACTGGAGTTGTACCGACCGGTGTGTTTGTGTAGTCTATTATTCCGTTGGCAGATTCCAGAGTAAAGGAAAAGTCCTCTTGACTTAGAGGGGCATTTGCTTCATCTTGAAGAATGCATGAGAAATAATTAGTATCTTTCACTAAATTGGCGGTAATAACCTGATATTTTTGACTAATAGTAATATTTTCAAGGCTACTGTAAAAGAGTGCATTCAGTTTCTTGTTTGACTGATTCTTATTATCGCATGCCAGTGATATATTCAGGGACCTTCGTTCCGTTTGTCCAGCTTTGAGATTAGGGAGCTGGTACATGTGGTTGGATGTCCCTCCCCATATAAGCAAACGATAAGTTCCTTCGGGAAACGGCACTCTTACCATACAGTAGCCTTGATGTAATGTAATGCTGTCTACGTCCACTCGATCCACATATTTATCATCCTTGTCGAAAGCAAGGATGGTAATGTCGCTTACTTGTGTGGAGGCAGCGTCCACATCTAGTATATTATAGGTATACGAGATTTTCAGCCAAGTCCCGGAAGGGCAGTCTGACAAGTCGTCGTTCACCCAGTTGCAGGATGAGAACAAGGCGATGGCACTGATAATATAGAGTAAAAATGGACGCATTTATAATAAATTTAGTTCGGGTGGCCAATACTTATTCAAGTTCTACATCTTGATTACGTACGGCCCACGGAAAAACATTGAAATTGATGTCTAGTTCGGCTTTATATTCATCCGGCTGATCCGGGTCGATGAAAGGTTCGCCGCTACCGAGTCCTGCAATTTTGTTGACTGACAATCTGTATATATTGTTGCGTACGATACCGAATTCCATAACACCCATTTCCGGAGAATTATTATCAAGGTGTTTGATCCAGTAATTGTAATAACAAGAGTAGTTTTCCGTTTTCTTGAAACGTTTGATACTATATCGGGCTAGTTCTTCTGTTGTCGAGTTGTCAGTGACATCATTGGGCAAATTATTAAGGACTAGTTTACGGATTGCATCTACGCTGGTATAAAAGTTGTAATTGAAGTAGAACATATTAGTCGGCCAGTTGGACTGATTGCTAACTACATCGCCATTTTCATTGAAAACGCGGTCGGGGGCAATATCCATGTTGGCTTTGAACATAACTCCCGTGCTGTATGCGTTCAGTTGGGCGTCAAGGAACATACAGTTTTCCAGGCAGTAGATATGTGACCAACTGTTAGCTTGCGCCATACCTGCCCAGTTGCCGTCGTTGATATCCAACTGTACTAGAGCTTGTGCAAAGAAACCATCAGCGTTTGTAAAGTCCCCGGCATTCTCCACTGTTTTCTTGAAGAAATAAGGATCGATAACATAACCATTGTTGTCGTTGATATCACCGAAGTTTTCATCAGTATATGAATCTGGTTCCTGGAAACTGTTCAGTACCGCTGTATGGCGGAAAGTATAGAACTGGGTTGCCAGGTTCAACATTCTGAAATTGTTCAGTTTGATTGTACAGTAGGTCTTTCCGGCTGGGTCTGTTAGCGGGAAAGTTTCCTGTGTTTGAGTCAGTTCGACTTTGGCAACCACGCGTTCGAGACCAATAGATACACTGGTCACTTTATCGGAATCTGTAGGTTTCTTCACTTCAACGTTCAGATTGGCAGCTCCACGATTGGTCATAACGAAACCGTTTTCGGGTACGCTTGGAATTTTTCCTGCACTGTAAGTAACGGCATCAACTGCATTCAGAAAAGCCTCTTGTGTGCTGATATTTCCAGTGATTGCTTTTCCGTTAGCTATGGCAAAGATGTTATAAGTTCCCGGATTTACAGTGATTTTGTCAGCGGTGTACTGTATGTTTTGACCGCTCGTAACTGTCCGGTTGATGTTCTTCAGTTCCTGCTGATCTTTGAGCGTTTTTGTGGTCGAGTCAAATAGATAAACTGTGAGACTCTTTACCGCATATTCTTCTTTCGAACCTTCGGTGGTAACGCCGGACGATTCGGCACTTCGGCTGGTAGCAACGTTTGGAATCTCGAAGAACAAGGCGAGATTACCATTTGACTCTGAATGAGTGTCATCGGCGATGACCACATCTGCATCATTGATGCAACTGTACTGTGTGACTGCCGCGAATAAAAGCAGTGACATTAATTTACTGAATCTTTTCATTTTACATTTGATTTTAATGAGTATTTATTTTAATTCAAGGACTAATTGCAGATTATTATCCGCTTGTGATAGTCCTGCTTTTTGAGCTTGTCTGAATAAGTACTCTGCTTCCTCATAGTTATTTTTAAGAAAGCATAGAACTCCTTTTGCTAATATTGTTTCCGGTACTTCCGGAGCTTTTTCCAGATAAGTGGCAGCTGTTT
Organism: Bacteroides sp. OF03-11BH; assembly: GCF_003604005.1. Classification (NCBI taxonomy): domain Bacteria; kingdom Pseudomonadati; phylum Bacteroidota; class Bacteroidia; order Bacteroidales; family Bacteroidaceae; genus Bacteroides; species Bacteroides sp. OF03-11BH. The sequence goes on from NZ_QTMW01000046.1 coordinate 37,460, forward strand.
GGACGTCTCTTTGCATCAAGGCTATACAGGCGGCATTCAAGTTGGCTGTGGGATTATCGGGAAATAGTTGTACGGCAGTCATGAAAATCTGATTATAAGTTTCGCTTCCAGGTGTACTGGCAAGTGCGAGACGAAACATTTCTTCAAGACTCAAATTTTTAGGGTTTGTAGTAAAGACTTTCCGGGATTCTGCAAGAGTAAACGGGCGTACACGATATTCAATAGTGTAGTCGGAATGTCTAAGTAGAGTAAACCAATGCTTCAGGACAAAATCGTAGAATGCAGGGAAGTGTTTTTTTAACTTTCTCTCCTTGCTGTCGGGGTGAATGTCGCTTGTTATGGTTTTTATTATCGCTTCTTTCTCTTGAAAAGTCGTATCACAGAGAAGAGCTTCAAATCCTTCCCAATCTTCGGGAGTATAGTCTGTCCGGATATGCGCTCCGTCGAATGCATATAGCTGATTTACATACTCTTTCACAGATTGAGTACGTTCACGGGCCAACTTCTCATTGAGTCGGTAAGGTCCATCGGGTGAAGCATAGCCGTGAATGCTGATGTGTGTGATGGTAACGTTGGTGTCATTTTTAATGGTGTTGATTGTTTCAATAATTTTATTCAGTTCTACTGTATTGTTGCTGTATGTTTCGTATATAGCAGTCACATTGACAGGAAAATCAATAAACGCACACCCTTTTTCTTCTCTGATTTTCGAGGTTTCCACTTGGGGAGTCAGGAATACGAGTTGTGGAATAGGGGTTGGCTGTGGGTGTAAACGGGCGATACAAGTGAAATTTTCTTCACCCGGAATCCCACAGCCACAGCTTTTCTCAACGAGTGAGAGAGTGGCATGATTCATCCAACTTTCGAAAGGTACAGATTGCAGATAATGTATTGTCTGCCGACTTCCGTTTTTTCTTTGCAATGCTTCGGCTTCTTTTTCCTTCTTGCCGGCTTCGCGCAAAAATATGATGTGTTGTTTTCGGCTGTTGATATAGATCGGTGGTAATTCCAACCGGTGTTCCAGACTGTCACTGACAACAGGTATCAATGTCATTGATTCATTGGGCAGGAAGTCACGAGTGACTTCTATTCCAATAGAAACCAGTAATTCTTTCCCGGCCTTGTGCAGGCTGGAGGAAGTGGCTCGAACAGTGCCATCATCTCCTGCTACAGGTGTCTGTGCCTGAAGAGAAAGAGATAAGATGGCTGCAATGATAAAAGTTCCTCCTGTTTTCATAATTTTACAACTAAATGACTCCTTATCCGTAACAAAAGCAATCATAACTCACCATGGATAAATTCGTGAAATGATTCCTTGCTGCTGCAATGCTTTCAATATCTTCATGTCCTTTATTGATCTGCTGATGCCTCCATGTCCTAGATAATATACTCTCCATGGGGTAGAACGGCATTGACGTGCTATTCGTATGTAGATACTTCTTTTTCTGGAGAACCAGACTTTCCATAAACTTTTCATCCTGTTTTATTTTAAAATAGATAAACTAAACTTATTGAAGCCTTACTAGGCCCTATGTAATGATAATCACCTTTGTCCCGTAATCCGGCGCATTTCTTGACGCAGTTGTATTGCTTGTAGCGGATAAAATCGTATCCTACTCCCAGACTTGTTTCTATATTCCAATGATCATTCAGCATCCAGTGATATCCGGCACTGATACCTCCGCCTGCCAGCCATCCTTCATATCTGTACTTTTTCAACCCGGCGAATATACCGAAAGGCAGTTTTTTCCCTCCGATATTGAATTGTGCCCCATTGAGGTAAGTACCCCAGAAAAAGCCGTTAAACTTCTGGCAAGTCCAGTATTTATATTCTGGTTGTATCAGCCAATAGCGGTTCACATATTTCTCTTCCCGTTTCCATGGTCGCAGACTGCCGGTCAGTTCAACTGTGCTTTTATTTCCGATGGCATATGAGACTCCGGCCTCGAGAGCCCCCTCTATTGCAGGAAGCGCATTCACCCTGACTGCTACTTTCTGTGAGTGACAGTGGAGCCAACCAACTGATAAGAACAGGAATAAGAATAAGAAATATTTCATTGTATCTGCTCGTTAAGGACGTTTATTATTTTCAAAAAATACATTCAGATTGTAAGAAGCCTCTTCTGACCCTTCTGTCTTAGCGGCCTTTAACATACGAATGCCTTCGTATGTGTTTCCAGTCATTAGCTCATATACACCCCGGCAATTCTTGTAAGCAAGGTTGTCATGAGGAGCCATCGATAAAAACTTGCTTATTGATTGAGTATTTCCTTGTTCGATGGCGGCAGCGGCAGCGTTCAGGTTGGCGATGGGGTGTACAGGATACAGTTTGACACTGATGTTAATAATTTGGTAAAACTTGGCTTTGTTATCTGCATACGACAGAGCTACGGTATAGAGTTCGCGGAGCGACAACATTTGTGGATTGACGTCAGCCATAATCTTAGCCTCTTCAAGATTAAAATTCAACTCTTTCTGATTTCGTATATCTACATCATCCGTAGCCGGAGAAACATACGAACCTTTATATTTCATTTTTGTGGTTGTCGTATCGGCCTGAGACGTGTTTTCTGCTGTTGACGTAGCCTCGTCCGGATTCTTTTGGAGGGATGGGAGTGCAGCAGGTTGAGATGTAATGAGTAAAGTGTCTTTCAACGCTTGTTCGCTTTCAGGACGGATGATTGTTCTCCGAAGGAGGAGAGTTGCGTGGTTCATCCAATCTTCTGCGGGCAACGAAGTCCGGTAAGCGATGGTGCGGGAATGACTTTCGCCGATACCGGCAACGAGGTAGGTTGCATCCTCTTCTTTATGCCCGCTTTTTTTTCGTAATATCTGGTTGCGCAGATATAATTTCTGTTTTTGTTTGCCGTTCAATAGGATGGAGGGCAGTAAGATTTTCTTTTCCTGTCCGGTTAAGACGGGCGTTAGTCTGACGGCATTTTTAGACTCCATATTTTCTATTTCTACCGATACATCCATGGAGAGTAGTAATGAATCTGCCCGCACTCCGAGAAAGTGTGGAGTAATATCCAGTTTAATGTTTTGTGCCGGGAGTAGATTGCATATCAATAAGCTGAAAAATATGAATGCTTTCGTTTTCATTTTATGTGGTTATTATTAGGTTGATTTATCGGATGAAATATATGATTGATATCCCTGCTTGTGTAGGTCCCCAGTAGTTGCAGCTTGATTTTTCCAATAGGGCTGCACCTTCAGACTGTCCGTAGCGTTTATAATTAAGGTGTGCATATCCGAGTGAGATTCCTGCTTCCAGGTTCCATTGAGGGCTGATCATCCATTGATAACCGTAGGAAATGCCGAAACCCGCCAGATTGCCTTGATATCTGTTATGAGCAATCTGCCTGTTCTCAATACCCAGCATTTTCCCATCGCTGAATCCCCAAGGGAGCATTCCTCCAAAATTGAACAAAGCATAGTGTAGCTGAAAGCCGATAAAATTTCCTGTGAATGCTTCATTAAACCATTTACGGTATTCCGGCTGTAACAGGAAATGTTTCATCTTTTTGTTCCCTCCGAAGTCCCAGGGATTGTAATTGAGAGAAAGGCTGATGGTATGTGTATCGTCACATCGCACTTCTCCTCCCATGTTGAGAGTAGTGGTTAGATTGTAAAGCAGATTGCTTTTAATGGCTATATTTTGTCCGCAAAGGTTTGAAGCAGGCAGAATACATGTAACAAAGGCAATGATGGCTAGCCCATGTTTAATGTTTGCCGCATATCTCCACCTGTTGCTGGCAGCAGGCCTTTCATTTTTACTGATATCGGGTTTGTGTGTCATAATTATTTGTTTATGTGTATCTGTTACTTCTTAGGTAACGGAACTCCTGTTTAATGACAGGAGCACATGGGGGAAAAGTAAAAAAGACAGTGGTCTTTTATTGATATACGTCTCTGGAAGCTTTCGGACAGAAAAAACGGTCCGATGATTGGCAATAGATAGTTGGAACATGAACTAAAAGTGATTCGTGTTCTCATATCTTATTTTATTCTTCGGAAGAAGTTGAATAAAATAATCTATAATTAATTTGGAATGTAATACTCTTTTTATATATCTTTGTGCAGTATTTATATCCGTTACCTAAGAAGTAATGGATAAGGTAGATTGCTGATAGATAGCTGCTTATATTTTATTGATGACTTGTGCTGTAAGATTCTACGTAAAAACAATTCAATTGGTTGGCTTCTGTTCTTTTCTTCAAACCAAAACCTTTCAGATAAGTTTGTGTGGTTTTTATTGATTTATGTCCTAATGATTCACTGATCATTTCAATAGGGATTCCCTGGTATTTGGCATTTGTTGCCCAAGAATGCCGGATAGTATATGAACTGACAGGTGATTTTAGGTTTAGCTCTTTTGACAGGCTTTTCAATTGATTGTTGAATCGGCGGAGGGCTGACTGATATTCCTTATATATGCTTTCTTCTTTTCGTCTCTTATCTCCTTTCATTATATTAAATAGGTAGTCTGGGCAATCTTCTCTCGGCGGATTGTTGTTACGCAGTCTGTTTATCTCTTTCTTGGAGGTGTCTAGGATTTCAAGGCTTATTGGTGTGCCTGTTTTTATGCGATTGTATCTAAGGATTCCGTGTTCCAATGCCGATTTTTCTAAATGTGCGAAATCAGAGAACGGCATACCGCAGAATTGGAACATCAACCGTGCGATAGCTTGCGTACGGATTAAGTGTTGGGATTGAGGGGCTTTGTAGAGAAGTGTATGCAGTTCGCTGACCGGGAGCGCCTTTTTCTGTCGTACATCTACGCCAGTGTATACGTCACGAAACAGCCGGGGGATAAAGCGGGCTACCCCTGCTTCTACACCACGATTATAGATGCTGCGCAACATACGCATATAGGTTGAAACTGTGTTTGGCTTCAACCCATGTTCGTGTAGGTGCTGCCCGTATCGTCTCAAACTATCGCGAGTGATCTGCCCGAAAGTTATGCTGGGAGTACCACAGAACCTTGTGAATGACAGAATTGCATTCTTATACACATGTGCTGTCGAATAACGACCTTCTTCCTGTAAATTCCGGATGTATGCTTTGGCGCATCCGGTAAATCCGTTTTTATTACTTTTTCGTTTCATAAGCTTGTTTATCTTTACTTGTTATTCAGGGACTATAACAAAAGTAGTTATCTTTTTTGTTGTTAATGCCTTTAAAATCTCTCCGATTACCTTGTATTTTTTGTAGCTTTGCTTCGGATTTGGAAATGAGGTTATTCAGTTATGCTGCAGAAAACGAAAGGAATAGTTCTTCATACGTTGAAATACAATGATACTTCTATCATTGTAGATATGTATACGGAGTTGTCCGGCAGAGCTTCTTTCCTTGTAACAGTGCCTCGTTCGCGAAAAGCGGCTGTGAAATCCGTACTTTTCCAACCGTTATCTTTTATTGAGTTCGAGGCTGACTATCGGCCTAATGCAACACTTTATCGTGTGAAGGAAGCGAAATCTTTTTATCCATTTTCTTCCATACCTTATGATCCGTATAAGTCTTCGATGGCACTTTTCCTGTCGGAGTTTCTTTACAGGGCTATCCGGGAGGAGGCAGAGAACCGTCCGTTGTTTGCCTATCTGCAACATTCTATCATTTGGCTGGACGAGTGTGGAGAGGGATTTGCCAATTTTCATCTGGTTTTTCTGATGCGTCTTTCGCGTTTTCTGGGGCTTTACCCGAACCTGGAAGATTATCATACCGGCGATTACTTCGATTTATTGAATGCCTGTTTCACTTCCATTCGTCCCCAATTACATTCTTCTTATATCAATCCTGAAGAGGCCGTCCGTCTCCGTCAGTTGATGCGCATGAACTATGAGACCATGCATCTTTTTGGTATGAGCCGTGCGGAGCGTACTCGTTGCCTGACGATTATGAATGATTATTATCGTTTGCATCTGCCTGACTTCCCGGCATTGAAATCACTGGAGGTATTGAAAGAACTGTTTGATTAATTAGTAACTTTTCTCCATTCAACTGTTCTAGCTAGTTTTCATTCTTGAAACACGAGTGCGGTGCTTTTCAATTCTGTCGTTCCCTTGTCGTGTCGAGTCCATTTACTTGCCATATATTGTTTTAGCAGTGTTTTAGCGTCCGCCACTGTATGCGGCAATTAATCAGGTGATAATAACACTTTTTAATGCGGGTTTGTATGCTGTTCCTGAAAATATATGTTACTTTTGTCCGTAGAGAACAAAAGAGAATGAACAAGAGAGAAAACAATATGAAAAGATTCCTATACCTGACGGTCTGTCTTCTCATCCTGGGGGAGTTTTATGGTTGTAACGGAGACGTATTTGTCGACGACTTCCGTCCTTCCGATTCCGAACTGGCGCTGGACGGGAACGGGGATGTTGCCACTATTCAATTTGCAGCTGCCAATTGGGATTGGTTAGCAATGTATACAGCTTCTAGTCTTCCCGTTCAATATAAAGTATATGATGCGGACAATCGCTTGGTAACAAATGACCAAGGTCCATCGCTGAACGGATTGGGAAAGATTGTGTGCACCGGAGAGATGATTGATTTCACCATCGAACGTGTTCATCCCGAAGAAGTGAAGATAACGGTGGGCGAGAATGCCCTTTCCGCTCCTTTTCAATTCCTGCTCACGGCAAGCAACGAATATGAGTGGCAGGAGATACACGTCGAGATTTCTCCGGGAGACAGATATGTGATGGATAGTATCATTTATTCTTTGAATGCATATTCTTACGATCCGGAAAACAAGATAGAGAAAAAAGAAGGCGTCTCCTTTCATAACTTAACAGATGTTTCGTCTACATACACGTTTTTTCCTTTCGAGTCTTTTTACCATTTTATGAGGTTCAAAAGCGATGTGCCCGAAGCTTTTCAATTACTGGGCGAAGCCGGTCTGACAGTGGAAATACCAAGTATGAAAGACGGATATTTAGTGATGAACGGCAAACGGGCGCCATTCATTTCTGAGCAACAAATGTTGCCTTGCCCTAGTACGGAACAGAACAAAGACATAATTCCTCCCCGGACTTCTCGATACTACACCTTATCGATGATGTATGATTGGTTGGAAACGAGATATACCCTCTATGTTTCTCACTCCAAAACCAAGAAACAACGAATCGTAACCGGCACGTTGCATAGCGAAATGCCTGTAAAATATTATATAACACACAAGGATATACCTTTCAACAACTAGCATATCAATGATTAGAAATAGGAATGCCATACGGTTGCTGTGCCTCTTTTGCCTTCTGGTATATCCGGCAATCAACGCAAATCTGGAAGCCCAGACAATCATCGGACAACGGAACGACAGCGTCAGCCATTCCCTGATTCGCCATCAGCTTGGCTTTGACATTCGTCCGGGCTATATCGTCTCCACCCATAGTTTTCTGCAAGGAGACAATATGCAGCAAAAGAAAATCGACCAATCGCTTTCTTTCCATCTCAAGTACGCTTTCAGATTTAGCAAAGAATCCAATCTCGGCAGGCTCTTTCCTCATACCTATCAGGGCATTGGCGTTTCCTACCAGACCTTCTTTAGTCCCGTTGAATTGGGAAATCCGGTGTCGGTATACGCTTTTCAGGGGTCACGTATCGCGCAACTGTCGCCCCGTCTATCGCTCGATTACGAATGGAACTTCGGAGCTTCTTTTGGCTGGAGGAAATATGACGAACTATCCAATCCGCAAAACGTGTTGATTGGCTCCAAGATCAATGCGTACATCAATCTCGGCTTTTTGCTGAACTGGCAAGTTCACAAGTACTGGAAACTGGCGGCAGGTGTAGATCTCACCCATTTTTCCAATGGAAACACGCATTATCCTAATGGCGGTCTTAATGTTATTGGAGGAAGAATCGGCATCGTACGCACTTTGGACGCGGATGAGGCACCCGGTTCCATCACTCCTAGACGGCTCTTTATAAAGCCTCACGTCAGCTATGACTTGGTGATCTACGGAGCCACCCGCAAAAGAGGACTGATTGGAGACGATGTGTCGAGTATGATTCCTGGTTCGTTCGGTGTGGTGGGCATCAATTTCGCCCCGATGTATAATTTCAACAACTATTTTCGGGCAGGGCTTTCTGCGGATGCGCAATATGATGAAAGTGCCAATCTTAAGGAGTATAGAGTGGGCGAGTTTTACTCAAGCGATTTGAAGTTTCATCGTCCTCCTTTCCGTAAGCAATTTGCCATGGGGTTATCTCTTCGGGCAGAACTGGTGATGCCTGTTTTTTCTATCAATGTCGGTGTCGGTCGGAACCTGATATACAGCGGTGGTGATATGAAAGGGTTCTACCAAATTCTGGCTCTCAAGACTTACGTCACACGCCATTTGTTTTTGCACGTGGGGTATCAGTTGAGCAAATTTAAAGACCCCAACAATCTAATGCTGGGGCTTGGATATAGATTTCATGATAAACGATGAAAGGGCAATCTTCGTTTGTTAATAACCTCCTTTTCTCAATTTAATTAAAATGTAAGTCCTCCTAATTGGATTATTCCATTATCTTTCCAAATATAATTAACTTTTACTTCTGTGATACCGGCGTCAGGATATCGTTGCTGATATTCTGCTGTTTTATCACTCTGTAGGATATATCCGTATCCCAATGATATTCCTGTAGCAAATTTAAAACCGAATTTTTCTGTTTTATCGTCATACATTAGGGTTAAAGAGTAAGCATTCGAAGAAATGCACCTTTTACACTTTGAGGTTTGGTTG
>NZ_QTMW01000047.1:0-1137 GCF_003604005.1 Bacteroides sp. OF03-11BH
AAACGTGAATTTTTTAAATATTAATGTAAACAAGGTATAGTTGCCTTAATTATATATTATAACACACATTTTCCCCTACTACTAAAGAATTTAAACTTTATGTGTGCATGAACTTCATTTTTTAGGATGACAGAGTATCTGTTCTGATTTTTAAAGATTAAGAGTTATATAGGCTAATACTGCACTTGAAGTATGAGACACTGAAAAATATGTCAATGCCTACAAATAAGTTCATTATAGAGACTTTGACGAATAAAGTAGTCTACTATCCAACTAAAAACAAAAATAGCCGCAAGCGAGTACACTTACAAATGTGCTCAACTGCGGCTTTTTTTGTGGAACTTCTAAATTCTTGTCTAATACAAGGGATATAGCAGTTCGCAATTTTAAATATGGGAGTTAATTTTCCCAATGGAATTGTGGGAAAATGCAAATATGACCTGTTTGATTTACATATAATTCAAGGAGTTGAACCATTGACAAACAGGTAGTTCTTGATTTTTAAGAATACTCAAAGTTAGTCATAATAAACAAGGTAAAAAAATAAACAATACTCATTTTTTGATATTACTACTTAGCATATCTTTATATGGCAGTATAATACTCTCCTTTCTATTATAGTGAATAGTAATACATAGGCACGCAATAAAGTATAGGTACTTATATATAATACCCCCTACCTGTTAAAATAAGAGCCTAAATATATATTAGCTTACTTCTCTTATGATTTACTGAATTGAAAGTTACGTACGGGTGAAAAGAGGACATCTAACGTCCCCCTAGGGTAGTTGGAGAGAAATGAAATATATTTCAATCCACGTAATCAATTTATAAATCATTTAAAATTTTATTCGTTATGAGAAATCTACAAATTATTGGCAATGTGCCACAGGTAAGAAGAGAAAGTAACTTTGGTGAGTATGCAGAAGAAGCGGTAATAATCGAAGAACAACCAAAAGTTAAAAAAGAGAATCCTCATTTCTTGGAAGCTAATACACTAGAGGTAACAATGCAACATTTAAAAGAAGATTGTATTACACCCGTATTTGCCAAAGACAATGAGCTTACAATTCCTCACCCTGCATTTATTGATACTGTTTATGACGCTGCAAATACGTTTTTCAGTGGTGAAAGTAT
>NZ_QTMW01000047.1:1147-44572 GCF_003604005.1 Bacteroides sp. OF03-11BH
ACGTTTTTCAGTGGTGAAAGTATTGATAAGCCCGATATTCGTGTAAGTCACATTATCAAGGGGAGAATACCCGAAGCAATACACAAACCTGCAAATCAACTTCTTGAAAGTGATAAGACTATCTACTACGAAAGATGTGCTTTTATTATTCAGATTCCTACGATTTACGAAACGGTGAACGGAAATAAGCTAACTCTTACTATTGGTGGTGTTCGTGCTTATAATCACACTAATCTTTATTCAAAGAAAGGAGCGGAGAAGTTTAAAATTTGCATAGGGTTTAAGAATCTTGTTTGCTGCAATTTGTGTGTATCAACAGACGGTTTTCTTAGCTGTTTGGAAGTAACTAATACCAAAGATTTATATCGGGCTGTATTGGAAATGTTTCAGAGTTACCAACCTGCAAAACATCTGCATTTAATGCAAACACTTGGTAACTCATATCTCACAGAACATCAATTTTGCCAATTACTTGGGAGAATGAGACTTTATCAATCATTGCCACAAGGTTATCAGAAAGATATTCCACGTATGTTATTTACTGATACACAGATTAACAATGTGGCTAGGGCTTATATCAATGATGAGAACTTTGGTAGCTTGGGAAGTGGCTTGTCTATGTGGGAATTCTTTAATTTGTTAACTGGAGCGTGTAAAAATAGTTATATCGACACGTTTTTGGATAGAGCGGTAAATGCAACCGAAATAGCAACGGGAATAAATGCCGCTTTGCATGGAGACACTAAATATAAGTGGTTTATTGATTGATTAAACAGGGGAATATTCAGAAATGGGTATTCTCCTATTTTATTAATTGTATTGCAATGGATAAAAAGAAAGAAACTATGGTTAGAAAGATTGAATATCTGAAAGAAACAATTTGTCATTGTGAGAATAATCTCCAATATATAAAGAGGTTGCAAACATTGAAATATTGGTTGCTGAAATTAGATGTCTTATTGGATAATTCCAATGATGAGATTTATAGAAAGTATTTCTATTCAGATAAGGGACATTCTTTCTTTGATAGAATCTGTTTATCAATAACAGACTATCAATATGGAAATAAACCGTTCAATTATTAATCTATTTAAAATAAAGAATCATGTTTTATTATAAGATACTTGTTTGGCTCTTTTGGGTGGCATTGTCTTTTATAACAGGTTGTGTTCCGTTAATCTTGCTTATTCTTTTAGTTGGCTTATGGGATATTGAAGAAGCAAATAATCGTCACTAATATACAAAGTGAATATTTCATTATAAATCAGTAAGTTAGCTTTATAGGTTGCTTGGTGGTATTGGTGGAATATTCACTTTTATTTATTTACTTATAAAATTGAATATTTATGAGCTTGAAATATAGTAATACAACAGCCGATTATCTACAATGGGGAGAAGCTATGAATCTAGTTCGTTCTCTTTATAAAGATGAAGATTATAAGATGTCCCTACTTATTGCAATAGGTTGTTTTTGGGGACTACGAATAAGTGATATGCTTGCCTTACATTGGAAACAGATTTTAAATGTTGATGAATTTACGATAGTAGAGAAGAAAACAGGAAAGCAGCGTACTATCAGAATTAATCAGCAGTTAAAACGGCACATTGCAGATTGTTATAAACAGATACAACCGATTGGAATAAATGCACCTATTTTAGTAAGTCAGAAAGGAACGGTTTACAGAGTGCAAAGTATTGATGTATTATTGAAAAAAATGCAAATCAAATACAAGCTATCGGTTAAAAACTTTTCATGCCATTCATTAAGAAAAACATTTGGTAGACAGGTGTATAATATGAATAGCGATAATTCAGAGTTGGCACTTGTTAAGCTAATGGAATTATTTAATCATTCTAGTGTATCAATTACTAAGAGATATTTAGGGTTGAGACAAGAAGAGCTATTAAATACTTATGATTGCCTTACTTTTTAATAAACAATAGTTCTTGCTATTACAAACGCTTTTCGTAACTTTGTGGCAATTTCAGATGCCTAATGTGTTAGGACTGAAAGGACATATTACGAAAGGTGTTATTGAAATTATCTTCTTAGATTAAACTTCGCAACTTTAATTTTTAGCATGAAGATGATAGCAATAGCACCACATCATTTGGTATATACCTATCTTATATGTTTTATAAGGTTTTAGATATTATCAAACTGGTGTGGGTTGCTATTGTTTTATCCATGCTAAAGGTAATGCGAAGACCTAATCTAAGGATAAAACAAATATAGTTCCCACACCTTTTTTATTGTATAACAGTATCTAAAGGGAATAGGGTACATAAATGTGTTGAATAATATGGAAACAAATATATAATTATACCTACTGTAGCAAGGCTTATTAAGCAATGTTGCCAATTTTGAAAAACAATCGTAATCCATTTCTATTAAAGAATATCAATTTTTATACTTATGAGAAAAGTTCTATCAGTTATAACATTCATATTAGCAATATGGCAATGTACCTATTCATATTCTAAAGATATTGTATTTCCTAACGTAAAACATGCATCTCAAAATAATATTTTTATAAAGAAAATAACGATATTGAGTGCACATACACAAGTGGATTTCCTGTACAGGTCTAATGAGAGTAATTCACGTTATATCTATTTATCACTCCCTAAAGATGGAAACAACTCTATGTATTTAAAGGTAAAGAATATGAAGTATAAACTTTTATTTACTAATGGAATAGCTAATAAAGATGGACAAACGGTATGTCACCCAGGGCAAGAAATTGAATTTTCTGCAATTTTTGAGGCTATACCTGAAAACACAGAAGAATTGGATATAATTGAAGGAGACACAGGGTCTTGGCATTTCTTTGGAGTTCAATTAAAAAGCAATAATACTAATCAACAGGAATTGTGTCGACTTAGTATTATTAACGCTTACGAAAATGACAGAGACATTACTTCTATTATTAAGAGCAGAAGGGCGTATTTAACGTTATACTTAGATAACGGTGAGCTTTGTTTGGCTAATGTACATCCTTTACATAACAGCCAATCATGGGGGAAACTGATTGTTGAAGACTATGAGAGAGCAAGAACTAATGATGGGAGTATAGATAAGATTAGTTATGCAAAATGGTACTATCAAAATTCTTATGATAATAAAACAGGTGTTGCACTAGTTGCAATAGGTCAACGAGAATATACTAATATGGCTTTTGTACAAATCTCAACAGATAATAATATTCTGTATTACACAACAGAGATTCAAGGGAGCATGGATATTATACAACAAGATAAAAATGTGAAAACGCATACACCCAAATCAAAGAATTCAAATACACCAAATAAACGGAGAACATTACAAAAGAATCCTAATTTTAAAATTGAATAAATATGAATAAGAATATATTTTTGATACTTGGTGTTATATTAGCATTCTTTAGTTCATGTCAAAAGAATCTGAAGGATATTATACATGATACAGAGAGTGCAACATTTATAATCTATACTTACGATGAATACGGAGCTCCATTAGGTAGTGGCTCTGGCTTCTTTATTGATAGTGATGGTACAGGGATAACAAATTACCACGTGTTGGATGGTGCTGTAAAAGCAATGCTTAAAACTAGCGATGGGAAAGAGTACGAAATAGATAAGGTATTGGCTTCTGATAAAAAATGGGATATTATTAAGTTTTCGATAATAGCTCTATCTAATCAAAAATTTCCTTATTTAGGATTTGCTACTAAAGGCATAGAACAAGGAGATAGAGTTTATAATATAAGTAGTCCTTTAGGATTAGAGAAAAGTGTTTCTGATGGAATTGTGGCGTCATTAAGGAATGATAAACAACATGGTGATATTATACAGGTAACTGCACCTATTTCTCCAGGAAGTAGTGGTAGTGCATTATTGAATGAAAAAGGTGAAGTGTTTGCTGTTGCGACATTTAATCGTACAGGAGGGCAAAATCTTAATTTTGGGGTATCTATAAATAAAGAAAGACTTACTGCATTGACGAGTAATGATTTTAATCGTTTTAATCCCAAATTTAACAATAAAGAAAATTTTATTATCTTGAATATACCTAATGAAAGGAATAGTGAAGTGGTTTTGAATGCTATAGAATTTAAAGATGATGTAACAATCGCATATCTTTCATATACGAATCTGAATCTATCTATGGGGGAAATGTATATATGGTGCGAGATAGATAAAGGCGATGACGGTTTTCTTATTCATGACTTAGATAACAATAGTAAATATTATGTTACTTCATCAACGATAGGAGTAGATAAAATGAATGGGACAAAAGTATCTTTGGCTTCTAATTATAAGTTCAAAGTGTTTTTTCCACCAATCAAATCGACTTTGCATAAAATTAGTATTACTTATGGAAATACCTCAAGAGGATGGCAATTTAGAAATATTGATTTAGATAAATACAAATCAAATTTTACTGTTGATATGGATAGTTATCAAAAAGAATATGCTTATTCTACTATGCATGAAGGAAACTTTAATGAAGCTATTGATATATTTACAAGTATATTAAATGAGAAAGCCGAAGATATTCAATCTCTAAATGCCTTAGGTATAATATCTTATGTTGTTGATAACAATAGAGATGCAGAATCTTATTTCAGTCAAGCAATAGAATATCATCCTAATAATCCAATAGGATATATAAACCGTTGTCACCTATATAGGTCTCAAAAAAGGAATGAAGAAGCTTTGCAAGATATAACAAAAGCGATAAATTTGAATAATGCACAGCCAGATAATTATGCTCAACGGGCATTTATTTATATGGATATGAATATGTGGGATAAAGCTGAATCTGATTGGACTAAAGCATTGGGTACAGATGATTTTAAACGAGATGCAATGGCGTATTATAATAGGGCTATCTGTCGTATCTATTTGAATGAGAAAAAGGTAGCTTGTGAAGACATTCAGATTGCATATAATCTAACTAATGATACAGAATTAGAACAAGAATTGAATGACTTGTGGAATAAATGTGGTTGTTATTGATTAGGAAATATTTATGCATAGTTATACTACTATTATGTATTGGTAATAAGAATACTGATACACTGATTACTGATAGCTTATCTATATATGACAATCATCCTACTTTGAAAATATCAGAAGCTAAGCATTTGCAATGGGTAGATTCTGTATTAGGAGTAAAAGGTGTTAAACTGATTGATTGCAGAAATGGGATATACCAATATGATGATACAAGGTTTTATTGGAATAGAACTTTTGATTATTTCTTGGTATATCCTTCTAGCTTTACGCATGGAGAAGAATCAGATTTAAGTAATGGCAATCATTTCGTAAATGAAGATAGTACAATCTGTTTGAATGTGTATGCTACTTACTTCGATGTTTTTAAAGATGATTATTCGCTTCATGAATGGTTTGATATTATGATTGATACAGAATTAGAACAAGGTAATAGAATTGTCAAGAAAGATATTACAGACCATAGTTATACTATTGAAGGCAATACTAAGGGGGGTAGATGTTTTTACGGTAAAGCTACTTGTAAAAAAGCTTATGAACGTGAGATTGTTGTAACAGTGAAATTAAAGTATACAGATTCAAGAAGAAAAGAGGTAGAGAAGCTTTTACCAAATATATTCAAATATGTCTCAATAAATGAGTTGTAAAAACAATGGTGTTACGAATTGAAGATATATCTTTCATTGGTGTATATATAAATGATAGCTTTAGAGACTTTAAAGATATAAATGATTATGCCAATTATCATGTATCATTACTAAATAACAAAAGATATCAAGCTTTTAGTGGTGGAGATTTTATTGATAGAGTAGTTAAAGGAGGATATGCTACTGACCCTAATTATAAGAGAGCATTATCTAATGTATATAATCAGATAGCTAAAGCCCAAGAAGGAATGAAGATTCCTAAATTAAAGGGGGCAGGAGAGTTAAGAGCTAGAATATTAAGACAGTTCAATAGAGAAAAAGCTGCCAACAGAAATGAAGAACAATTAATTGGCTTCAATTGGAGTAGATATAAATCTAATAAACCTAAGCCAGAAACTACACCTACTCAAAGTGAGCAGTTAGAGAATGGCGGTGTTATTAAATATCAGAATCCTTCTAATGGGATTCAGAGGTTAAGTCAGAAAGCTATTGCTGATAGTTTAAATTATGGTTGGGAAGGACAAGACAACTTTAATAAAAGACAGAGTAGATATGCAAACGTTGACCCTACTGGAAACTTCTATAGTCCTGGTGATTGGATATCAAATGGGATGGAGAACTCTATGGGATTCCAGCAGAGATAATAAAGGTACTCCACACGAAGAAGCACTATATTTAAGATACCTAGGAGGTAAGAGGGATGCTACACAACTTCCTCAAACTTCAATTAGATTTAGCAGGGATTATGATATAACTGATAATGCATATCCTAATAAAGAGTATGTTGGATTACCTAAAGAACAAAAGGATGCTATTAGAGACAATGTGGTTACTAATATGCAATCAGAACTAAAAGAAGGAGTTTGGGCGCAGGTTAAGGACAATGTTCGAAGAAGCAGAGACCAAAGAGGAACAGGTAATGCTTTATCTGGATTGGGCAAATTTGGATTGCGTAATAACAATAACAGTGGGATATTCGATATAGCAGATACTTATGATTATCCTAGTTGGATTCCAATTCCAGATAGGAACAAAGGTTATGAACTAGAAATTAGAGATACTATATGGACTAAAGATGCTAAGCCTGAACTTTATAAAGTTGAGAACGGATACTTGCCATATAATGCTAGTCCATTGCAAAAATGGGCTAAGAAAGAAGTTGACCAACTAATAAGACGATATAAATGAAAAAGATAATTATTGCCCAAATACTCATAGCTATTATAATTACTATGTTTGATAAGGCATGTGAGATAATACTAAAAGGGCCTTGTGTTTGGGATATACAAGATGTTGTGGCATTCATTATATTAGATATCGTATTAATAATTAAACAAATGAATTATGGAAAATGAATTAAATAAATGGATTAAAGACACGGAGGTTAAAGGACTTAAAATACGACTACATAATAATGTATATGGAACGTTAATAGCCATATTTAGAAATGATACAAAAAAGATATGTGTATGTGAAATAGATAATGCATACACGTTCAACGAAGCGGAAATAAATAGTACAGATTGGAAATTGGCAACTTACATTCCAGTAGAAATATTGAAAAATCTATGAATTATGTTGAATATTCTCCTCGAATGGATTACCTTTTATTAAATCAATTTCGTCATTTTCCATTTCCTTTAGATATAGATAGTGACATATTGCAACAAAATTAGATTTGCCGATTATGTTTTTATCATTTTCTTCATGCTCTCTAAATCTCTTGGGAGGGTTTTCGTCTTTACCACAGTAAATAAGACGTATATTATCATTAGAATCAATATGGAGATATACATATATGATTCCAAAATCCTTTTGAAATTTTAGATTTGGAAGAGTGGAAATAGGGTAAATAGAATGAAATTCATATTTCTTCCCCGATTTACCATAGAGAATAAAAGGAGACTGCATAATCTTACAATTTTAAAACTAATAATCGCAAAGATAGTAATTAAAATGATATAATAACAAATGCTCATGAATAAATGAGATTCATAACTTTCGTAAGACAAATGTTTACTTCACATTCAGGAATCTCGTCTAAGCGAGTGTGTGGAGTAATAGGGTGGGTTGTTGCAGTTGCAGTACTTATATATTGTACTATAATGTGTATACAAGCACCATTAATGATAGATACATTTTTAATATGTGTTATGGCTTTATTAGGAATAGATTCAGTAACAGGTATTTGGAAAAAATTTAAAAGCAATGAAGGAAATTCTGAAGAAAATAGTAAACTTCCTAAAACAAAGTGATAAACTAAAACATTGTTTAGTTAATCTTTTAGTGATGTTAATTGCTGGAAGTATTAATATTTGGCTAGGTATAGGTCTAGCAGCAGGTTTATCGGTAGGTAAAGAGTATTCGAAAACTCTTTCCATATATAAAAACAGCATTTGAAGAAGTTCATTTGCTGTTTTAAATATAAACAGCAAACTTTTCTATTAACCTATAATATTTCTTTGTTATCAATTTTATATAAATGATAAAATAGGGCTAGTAATGCCAATAAACATAATAGAAGAATGGTATATTTTAGAATTGAATGTATATTTGTGGGTATGTTTTAATGCTACAATATAATAAAAAATTGGTAATATTGTTTTTAGATAAATAGAAAGATATGAGGTATAGAGCTATTTCCGAATTAGTGGAAATCGGTGCTGCTTATGATGCAGCTATCGAAAACTTTCCGGACAATTTAGAACCAGATTCAGTTGAAGGTAGGAGAGAGGTAATCTCTTCTGCCTTAAACTATTTAAAAGATAATGGGATAGTCCCATCACAACAAAGTCTAGGTCTAATTCAAAACGAATTGATTAGATACGATAGAGATGGTTATGAAGGTATATTTGGCTTTGCCACAAATGAAAAAGAAACCAGAGACTTGATAGAGCAGAATTGGGATATAGATGGTTTTATTGTTTATGTAAATTTGGAATGGAGTATACCTACAAATAAACTAGCTAAATATATAAAATCAGATATATTTCCGATAATTCATAATTTAAAAATAGAGGGAATACTTTGTTTTGAAGATTTTGATATTATTAGAAAAATGGAGAACTTGGTTTTTATCAATCTAAGGAATACCATAATATTTGATGCGAAGTCTAAACAATTTGGTTCGATTCCAGAGGCTGCATTTAAAAGCATGAATATAGTTTCTGTTGTACTGCCTGAATCTATTAGAATTATTGGAAGAGCGGCATTTGAATGTTGTAAAAAACTACAATCAATCAGCTTTCCTAAAACTGTAGATTCGATAGAAAGTTTTGCTTTTCATTGTACGGGCTTGGCTACTGTAACGATACCTGATACAGTGAGAACGATAGGGCATAGTGTTTTTGCAGATTCTCCAAATTTGACTACTGCTGTTGTTGGTGATGGATTAGAGGATTTAGGTAAATTTACATTTAGTAAATGTAAAAACTTAAAATTTGTACAATTAGGACAAAATCTACAGGTTATTGATTATGGAGATTTTGAATATTGTTCCAATATTTCTTTTATTGTACTGCCTAGTAGACTGTCGGAAATTGGGGATAATGCTTTTTATGGTTGTACAGGATTGTCATTTTTAGTATTTCCCAAAAGTTTAAGGTATATAGGAAACTATAGTTTTGATAGTTGCTCTGGATTGGTAAAGCTTTATATCGGTGATAATATAACTTACATTGGGCATAGTGCTTTTGGGCATTGTGCTAATCTCGAAGAAATAACTTTATCTGAAAATGTGGCTTCAATTCAACATAATGCATTTAAAGAAAGTCTAAATTTACGTACAATATATTGTAAAAGCAAGAATCCTCCTTCAGTTTTAGAAAAACATTGGCATGGAAGTAATAAACGAAGTATGAATCTATATGTGCCAAAAGGATTTAGTAATAGATATAAGATACAGGAAGGATGGCGTTTTTTTAATATATATGAGGAGGATATATGACTATAATTTATTTGAAATATGGAGCTTAGATGTCAAAATTTGCAATTGTAGAGAGTTGGATTAAAGATGATTTTGTTTGACTTTCATCAACTTTGTTAGTTAGAAAGTAGAATAGAAGGCAGCATTTGAAGAAATTCATTTGCTGTTTTTTATAGTTTTCTATCTGTTTCTTTATTAAGAAATGGATTTTTCGTATTTTTGTGATGATAACTTAATGTCAAATCAGAACAGGTAATTAGGAAATCGTTAATTAGCGTCACCTATGGCGTCACCTGCCACCAATTGATGTATAAAAGAAAAAGGCACCCAAGAGTGGAAGCCTCTCAAATGCCTTATTCTTATCAAGTAGCGGGACCCGGGATTGAACCGGGGACCTCATGATTATGAATCATGCGCTCTAACCAGCTGAGCTATCCCGCCATCGTTTCTCGATTGCGGGTGCAAAGATAGATGATTTTTTATAATCTCCAAAACAATTCATAACTTTTTTGTGTTTTTTCTTTAATACGGGCCTTGATTTTCCCTATAAATAGGGAGTTTGATGCCCGATAATGAAAGAATAATTAATAAAGTGTCTGATTTATGCAGCGTATTTAGAAAAAAGTATTTATCTTGGCACACGTAAAAACAATTCGAAATTGCTATGAAAAAGGAAAAGATTCATTTGGAGTATTTGTTGAATGCAACATCTAAAAATATTCTTTGGGGAGCTATTAGTACACCGACCGGGTTGGAGGACTGGTTTGCAGACAAAGTTATTTCTGACGATAAAATAGTAGAGTTTCATTGGGGGAAGACAGAACAGAGGAAAGCAGAGATTATTGCTATTCGCTCTTTCTCTTTTATCCGCTTCCGTTGGCAGGATGATGAAAACGAACGCGATTATTTTGAAATCAAGATGACTTATAATGAGCTGACTAGTGACTATGTGCTGGAAATTACCGATTTCGCAGAGCCGGATGAAGTAGATGATATGAAAGAATTGTGGGAGTCGCAAGTAGCTAAATTAAGAAGAACTTGTGGTTTTTAGTTAACTTTCAACTAAAAATTTTCGATGCTCCTTTTTTTGTGCTAATTTTGCATCCTAATTGCACGAACCTATTAAGATGCTACGCATAAAGAAATTAGATATATTCATCGTAAAGAGTTTTTTGATGCTCTTTATTGGTACATTCTTCATCTGTCTGTTCATATTCATGATGCAGTTCCTGTGGAGATATGTAGACGAATTGGTCGGAAAAGGGTTGGAGATGAGCGTTATGGCTCAATTCTTCTTTTATTCCGCATTAACATTAGTGCCAGTATCGTTGCCATTGGCAGTGTTACTGGCTTCTTTGATTACTTTCGGTAACTTTGGCGAGCGTTATGAATTACTTGCAATGAAAGCTGCGGGTATTTCTCTACTTAAAATCATGCGTCCGCTCGCTTTCTTTGTTTGCGGACTTGTCGGTGTCTCATTCTATTTCCAAAATGTTGTTGGTCCTATCGCCCAGGCTAAGCTGGGAACCCTGATTCTTTCGATGAAACAGAAATCTCCGGAGTTGGATATTCCGGAAGGAGTTTTCTATTCTGAAATAAAGGATTATAATTTAAAGGTAGCTAAGAAGAACCGGAAGACCGGTATGCTATATGATGTGCTGATTTATAATATGAAGGACGGATTCGAAAACGCACATATTATATATGCCGACTCCGGACGTCTGGAGATGACTGCAGATAAACAACATCTCTGGTTGCATTTATATAGTGGCGATTTATTCGAGAACCTGAAATCGCAGAGCCTGAAATCGCAGAATGTGCCTTATCGGCGTGAATCATTCCGGGAAAAACATACCATTATTGAATTTAACTCCGATTTCAATATGGTTGATGGCGACATTATGGGCAAGCAGTCCAGTGCTAAGGATATGGCGCAGTTGCAAAGCTCTATCGACTCAATGACGGTAGTGGGAGATAGTATCGGACGACAGTATTACAGGGAAGTGGCAGAAGGAAATTTCCGTCCTTCTTATGGATTGACAAAAGAAGATACGGTCAAAATAGAAAAGGCGGATATCCATGAATATAATGTGGACAGCCTTTACGAAGTAGCCTCTTTAACGCAGAAACAGAAGGTGCTTTCTTCTGCTGTCAGTCGGGCGGAGAATGTGGCCAACGATCTTGGGTTCAAGAAATTCACGATGGAGAACAACGATTATAGTATTCGCAAACATAAGACGGAATGGCATAAGAAGATAACGATTTCACTCTCTTGTCTGCTGTTCTTCTTTATCGGAGCTCCATTGGGTGGAATCATCCGCAAAGGAGGGTTGGGAATGCCGGTAATTGTATCCGTGTTGGTATTTATTATTTACTATATCATTGATAATACAGGATATAAAATGGCCCGTGACGGTAAGTGGATAGTATGGATGGGAATGTGGACAAGTAGTGCGGTCCTTGCCCCATTAGGAGTTTTCCTTACCTATAAATCGAATAAGGATTCTGTTGTGCTTAATGCAGATGCCTATATCAACTGGTTCAAGAAGATTATGGGAATCCGTAGTGTACGCCATATATTTAAGAAAGAAGTGATTATCCATGATCCTGATTATCCACGTCTGACTGGTGATTTGGAACAACTCACAGCAGAGTGCAGAGCGTATGCTGCCAAGAAACGATTGGAAAAAGCACCCAATTACTTTAAATTGTGGATGTCAAGCGAAGATGACAACGAAGTAATGGCTATCAATGAGAAGCTGGAAGCGTTGGTTGAAGAAATGTCCAATACGAAATCTGCCACTTTGATCGGTGCATTAAACAATTATCCGGTTATTTCCGTTTCTGCCCATGTGCGCCCGTTCCATATATATTGGTTGAATCTGGTAGCCGGAGTTATTTTCCCTATCGGTTTATTTTTCTATTTCCGCATCTGGGCGTTCCGCGTTCGTCTGGCTAAGGATATGGAACGGATTATAAAGAACAATGAACAAATTCAATTCATCATACAGAAAATCAATAAATAAGTGTTATGAAAGAGACTATTAAAATGGATAGAATAGAAGATGCGATTGCCGACTTCAAAGAAGGCAAGTTTGTCATAGTAGTGGATGATGAGGACCGCGAAAATGAAGGCGACTTGATTATTGCCGCTGAAAAGATAACTCCCGAGAAAGTAAATTTCATGTTGAAACATGCGCGTGGGGTGCTTTGTGCACCTGTCACAGTGTCTCGTTGCAAGGAGTTGGATTTGCCGCATCAGGTAAGTGACAATACTTCCGTGTTGGGAACTCCTTTTACGGTTACCATTGACAAACTGGAAGGCTGTACAACAGGTGTTTCTGCTTCCGACCGTGCCGCTACTATTCAGGCGTTGGCCGATCCTACTTCTACACCGGCAACCTTCGGTCGTCCCGGACACATCAATCCGTTATATGCACAAGAAAAAGGAGTGCTTCGTCGTGCCGGACATACGGAAGCTACGATTGACATGGCTCGTCTGGCAGGACTTTACCCTGCAGGCGCCTTGATGGAAATCATGAGTGAAGATGGAACAATGGCACGTTTGCCCGAACTCCGCCAGATGGCAGATGAACATGGACTGAAACTGATCTCTATCCATGACCTGATTGTCTATCGTTTGAAACAGGAATCCATTGTGGAAAAAGGAGTGGAAGTAAACATGCCTACTGAACACGGGATGTTCCGTCTGATTCCTTTCCGCCAGAAATCAAACGGATTGGAGCACATGGCTATATTTAAAGGTACGTGGAGTGAAGACGAACCTATCCTGGTACGTGTTCATTCCTCTTGTGCTACTGGAGATATCCTTGGTTCGCAGCGTTGTGACTGTGGCGAGCAGCTGCATAAAGCGATGGAAATGATCGAAAAAGAAGGAAAAGGTGTGGTGGTTTACCTTAATCAGGAAGGACGTGGCATCGGTCTGATGGAAAAGATGAAAGCCTATAAGTTGCAGGAAGACGGTATGGATACCGTTGATGCGAATATTTGCTTAGGACATCTTGCTGACGAACGTGATTATGGAGTAGGTGCACAGATCCTTCGTGAGCTGGGAGTACACAAAATGAGACTTTTGACAAATAATCCGGTAAAACGTGTTGGTTTGGAAGCCTATGGATTGGAGATTGTAGAAAATGTGCCTGTTGAAACAGTTCCTAATCCGTATAATGAGCGATACTTGAGAACAAAGAAAGAAAGAATGGGACATACTTTACATTTTAATAAGTAAATTGCCATTTTGTTTTCATATATCAAATATTATCGCTTATTTTGCAGCGATTTTCACTCAACAACAATAAAATAGATACAAAATGAATCAATTATCAGATCGTTTGAACAGCTTGTCGCCGTCGGCGACGCTTGCCATGTCTCAAAAGAGCAACGAGCTCAAGGCACAAGGCGTTGATGTTATTAACTTAAGTGTAGGAGAACCTGATTTTAATACTCCTGACCACATCAAAGAAGCTGCGAAAAAAGCCGTAGATGATAACTTTTCCCGCTACTCTCCGGTACCGGGCTATCCGGCTTTGCGCAATGCTATTGTTGAGAAACTGAAAAAAGAAAACGGTCTTGAATATACAGCCGCCCAGATTTCGTGTGCAAATGGTGCAAAACAATCTGTTTGTAATACGATTCTTGTATTGGTAAATCCGGGTGACGAAGTAATCGTTCCGGCTCCTTACTGGGTAAGCTACCCGGAAATGGTGAAAATGGCAGAAGGTACTCCTGTTATCGTTTCGGCAGGTATCGAACAAGATTTCAAGATTACTCCGGAACAGCTGGAAGCTGCTATTACTCCGAAAACGAAAGCGTTGATTCTTTGTTCCCCGTCCAACCCGACAGGTTCTGTATATACAAAAGAAGAATTGGCCGGACTGTCTGCTGTATTGGCTAAACATCCGCAGGTAATCGTAATCGCTGACGAGATTTACGAACATATCAATTATATCGGCGCACATCAAAGTATCGCTCAATTCCCTGAAATGAAGGAACGTACAGTGATTGTAAACGGTGTATCCAAAGCGTATGCTATGACAGGATGGAGAATCGGTTTTATTGCCGGTCCGGAATGGATTGTAAAAGCTTGCAACAAGTTGCAAGGTCAGTACACTTCAGGTCCTTGCTCTGTTTCTCAAAAAGCTGCTGAAGCTGCATATACAGGAACACAAGAACCGGTAAAAGAGATGCAGAAAGCATTCGAACGTCGTCGTGACCTGATTGTGAAGTTGGCTAAAGAAGTTCCGGGATTTGAAGTAAACGTTCCGCAAGGTGCTTTCTACTTGTTCCCGAAATGCGATACTTTCTTTGGAAAGAGCAACGGCGAACGTAAGATTGCAGATTCGGATGATTTGGCAATGTACTTACTTGAAGAAGCTCATGTGGCTTGTGTAGGTGGTGCCTCTTTTGGTGCTCCTGAATGTATCCGCATGAGTTATGCTACAAGCGATGAAAATATCGTAGAGGCTATCCGTCGTATCAAGGAAGCATTAGCTAAATTGAAATAAGAGTTCACCACAGATTACACGGATGAACACAGATTAAAAGATTTTTTATTGTTCAATATATGTTTAAATTGTGATTCCCTTGCTGTAATATGTTGCAGTGAGGGAATTTTTATTTAGTTGAATATAAATAACCTGTGTCCATCTGTGTAATCTGTGGTGAAGACAAGAAATAAAAAAGGCTGCCTTCCGTAGAAAGCAGCCTGTACATTTTTTGTAGCTTGTATTATTCAGCCGGGTGAATTGCTTCAGACGGACAAACGTCTGCGCAAGTACCACAGTCAGTACATACATCTGGGTTGATAGAATAGATATCACCTTCAGAGATAGCTTCTACCGGACACTCGTCAATGCAAGTTCCGCAAGCAATACAATCGTCACTAATTACGTAAGCCATTTTTCTAAGATTTAAATTATTAGTACTAATTTCTTCGGCAAAAATAAGGCTTTTATTGATTAGTTGTTATGCTTCGATGATTAAATTGACTTAATTTGTACGTCTTCTAAATAAGCAACCTCCCTATAATCTGCTATATTTTTCGTATTTTTGCACTCAAATTACTAATATATAGCGATTATGCCTTTAAATTTACCCGATAAACTACCTGCGATAGAGCTTTTGAAGGAAGAAAATATTTTTGTGATCGACACTTCCCGCGCTACGCAGCAAGATATTCGTCCGCTACGGATTGTGATTCTGAACCTGATGCCGTTGAAGATTACAACGGAAACAGACTTGGTGCGCTTACTTTCGAATACACCTCTTCAGGTGGAGATTTCGTTTATGAAGATTAAGAGCCACACGTCGAAGAATACACCGATAGAACACATGAAAACGTTCTATACGGATTTCGATCAGATGCGTCATGAGAAGTATGATGGTATGATTATCACCGGAGCTCCTGTAGAACAGATGGACTTCGAAGAAGTGACCTATTGGGATGAGATTACGGAAATCTTTGATTGGGCACGTACGCATGTCACTTCTACCTTATATATATGTTGGGCAGCGCAGGCCGGATTGTATCATCATTATGGAATTCCTAAATATCCGTTGGAAGAGAAAATGTTCGGCATCTTTGAGCATCGTGTACTGGAACCTTTCCATTCCATCTTCCGTGGTTTTGACGATTGTTTCTATGTGCCGCATAGCCGTCATACGGAAGTGCGCAGGGAAGATATTTTGAAAGTTCCGGAACTGACGTTGCTTTCCGAATCGAAAGAGGCCGGTGTCTATATGGCGATGGCACGGGGCGGACGTGAGTTCTTTGTCACGGGGCACTCTGAATATTCTCCGCTGACACTGGATACGGAATACCGCCGTGACTTGGATAAAGGCCTGCCAATAGAGATTCCCCGCAATTATTATATAGACGATGATCCTGAAAAAGGTCCGTTGGTACGTTGGCGTGCTCATGCCAATTTGTTGTTCTCCAACTGGTTGAACTACTTTGTTTATCAGGAAACACCTTACAACATCAATGATATTAAATGATAAAGCAGCGTAAAATAGAACTTCTCGCTCCGGCGAAAAACCTGGAATGTGGTATTGAAGCTATCAACCATGGTGCAGATGCTGTATATATCGGTGCTCCGAAATTCGGTGCCCGTGCGGCAGCTGTGAACTCATTGGAAGATATTGAAGCATTGGTGCAGCATGCTCATTTGTATAATGCACGTATTTATGTCACGGTCAATACGATTCTGAAAGAAGAAGAGTTGAAAGAGACGGAGGAGATGATTCATGCACTTTATCGGATCGGTGTCGATGCACTGATTGTACAGGATATGGGAATCACGAAACTGAATCTTCCTCCGATACCACTTCATGCCAGTACGCAGATGGACAATCGTACGCCGGAAAAAGTGAAATTCCTTTGGGAAGCAGGTTTCCGTCAAGTGGTGTTGGCGCGGGAGTTATCGTTGCGTGAAATAAAGAAGATTCATGAAAGCTGTCCGGAAGTATCTTTGGAAGTATTTGTACATGGTGCTCTTTGTGTCAGCTATAGCGGGCAATGCTATGTTAGTCAAGCCTGTTTCGGTCGTAGTGCCAATCGTGGAGAGTGTGCACAATTCTGCCGTCTGCCTTTTAGTCTGGTAGATGCGGACGGGAAAGTGATTGTCAAAGACAAACATCTGCTTTCCCTGAAAGATATGAATCAAAGTGACGAACTGGAGCAACTACTGGATGCCGGAGCTTCTTCATTTAAAATAGAGGGACGACTGAAAGACGTATCTTATGTGAAGAATGTGACAGCCGCTTATCGCCAGAAACTGGATGCGATCTTTGCCCGTCGTCCGGAATATGTACGTGCTTCTTCGGGTACGTGTAGTTTCGAATTTAAACCACAACTTGATAAGAGTTTCAGTCGTGGATTCACGCATTATTTCCTGAATGGACGTGATAAAGAGATATTCTCTTTCGACACTCCTAAATCGCTGGGCGAAGAGATGGGAACCATGAAGGAGGCCCGGGGCAACTATCTGACAGTTGCCGGACTTAAATCCTTTAACAATGGAGACGGTGTTTGCTATATCGACGAACAGGGACATTTGCAGGGTTTCCGTATCAACCGGGTGGACAGCAACAAACTCTATCCGCAGGAAATGCCCCGTATCAAACCCCGCACTACACTGTATCGTAATTTCGACCAGGAATTTGAGCGAATCCTTTCCCGCAAATCTGCCGAAAGAAAGATCGCAGTGAAAATCTTGCTTGCCGACAATAATTTTGGTTTCTCCCTGACATTGACTGATGAAGATGATAATAGCGTCACAATCACCCTCCCTCGTGAGAAAGAACTTGCCCGCACTCCACAGACGGACAATCTGAAAACGCAACTGTCCAAACTGGGGAATACACCTTTTGAAGCAAAAGAAATAGAAATATCCTTTACCGGAAATTGGTTTTTGCCAGCTTCAGCGTTAGCCGATTTCCGCAGACAGGCAATCGACCAATTGATAACTGCCCGTCGAATCAATTATCGTCAGGAATTGGCAGTATGGAAGTCAACGAGTCATGCTTTCCCACAAACTACATTAACATATCTGGGGAATGTAATGAATACCCGTGCAGCTTCTTTCTATCAAGAACATGGGGTACAACAGGTAGCGGCAGCATACGAAAAAGAAGCAGTGGAAGATGCGGTACTGATGTTCTGCAAACATTGTTTGCGCTATAGTATGGGCTGGTGTCCTATCCATCAACGGGTACGTTCGCCTTATAAAGAGCCCTATTATTTGGTGTCGAATGACGGCAAACGTTTTCGTCTGGAATTTGATTGTAAGAATTGTCAAATGAAAGTAAAGGCGGCACAATGAGGATAATTAATCACGGAATCATTCGTCACAGAGGACGTAGAGGAGACAACGTTTCAACTCATTCTTCCGGTATCGGTCGTTTGAACGGTTTGTGGAAGAGAGATGGAAAATTATTCTCCATGTTCTCTGTGTCTTCTATGTCATCCGTGTCTTATAGTAACTTTGTGTTCTCTGCATTCTCTATGGTGAAGTCTGTCATGGGCTTGCTATTGTGTCTGTTTCTGCTTTCGTCTTGTTATTATAAAACGCCTGCTCTGGATTCGGAGGAGCTGTCGAAGAAAACAAAAGATTCGCTGACTTACCTGTATGAACGCCATTATACATGGAATACAAACTTGGAAGTAGTCGATGATTCCATCTCTTTGGAATGCCTCCCAATAAAAGATACTTTTATTCAGTTGAATAGGGGGGATAGGGTAGTGGTTGCAGAGTTTGCGGTTCATCCTGCCGATAGTGTAGACAGCATTTGGGTGAAACTGGCACATACACAAGATGAACAGGGTTGGATACGTGAGAAAGAACTCAAGAAGTCATTTGTACCGACTGATAGTATTTCGCAGGCTATTCATCTTTTCAGCGATACACATGCCTCTTATTTTGTGGTTATTTTTGCTTTATTTGTTGGAGCTTATTTGTTTCGCGCTTTCCGTCGGAAGCAGTTGCAGATGGTTTATTTTAATGATATTGACAGTGTTTATCCCCTGTTTCTTTGTTTATTGATGGCTTTCAGTGCAACGATTTACGAATCAATGCAGGTCTTTGTACCGGAAACGTGGGAACATTTTTATTTCAATCCAACTTTGTCGCCGTTCAAAGTACCTTTCATTCTCTCTGTTTTCCTGTTGAGTATCTGGTTGTTTCTGATAGTTGCTTTGGCGGTGTTGGATGATTTGTTCCGACAATTGACTCCTGCTGCGGCTATCTTTTATCTGCTGGGACTGATGTCCTGCTGTATTTTCTGTTATTTCTTCTTTATCCTGATGACACATATCTATATCGGTTATCTATTCCTGGCCTTTTTTATTTTGGTTTTTGCGAAGAAGGTCTATCGAAACATTGGGTATAAGTATCGTTGCGGACATTGCGGGGAGAAACTAAAAGAGAAAGGTATATGCCCCCATTGTGGAGCGATTAACGAGTGATTTTATTATCTGTTTTATTTCTGAATAACTTTTCAAATGATGGAAATCAGACCTACCGAAATAAAAGATCTCCCTTTAGTGATGGAGATTTATGACTATGCCCGTGCCTTTATGCGTGCAACCGGGAATACTACCCAGTGGATTGACGGTTATCCGTCGGAAGCATTGATCTGCCAGGAGATTGAAGACGGTCATAGCTTTGTCTGTACCGGTGAACAAGGAGAAATCTTGGGAACTTTTTGTTTCATCTTGGGAGAAGATCCTACTTATCAACAAATTTATAAAGGTGCATGGCTCAATGACGAACCTTATGGAGTGATTCACCGGTTGGCAACGAACGGAAAGCAGAAAGGGGTGTCGGAAGCTTGTCTGGACTGGTGTTTCGAACGTTGGCCTAATGTCCGGGTAGATACTCACCGGGATAATAAGGTCATGCAACATATACTGACGAAGTATGGCTTTCAACGTTGCGGCATCATTTATGTAAAGAATGGGACGGAGCGTATTGCTTATCAGATGAAGCGTTTGCATGGTGGGGTGGAGGAATCTGATCGTACTGAAGTATAGGTCAGGCACGTTGGATTATGAACGAAGCAGTCTTAGGTATAAGCAAACTGATAGCAAGCAGTAGGTAAACTAATGCCGAAGCATTGATAAAGTTCCGGTAAGGTGCCGGTATAGTTGTGTGAGGGTACCGCTATCTTTACCTTCCCACGGCCGTGGTAACTTCTTCCCACAGTTGTGACGAGATCCTCCCATGGCCGTGAAGAGATGCTACCACGGCCGTGGAGAGTTAAGGATAGCGTAGCTCTGACAGAACAATACCGATTGGGTAAATCAAGTATAACGGCTTTATAATGCAAACTTCATAGGGACATACGTTCTTCTATCCCGTATTCTATGCTGTTAATCTACAAAGAGACAGGCTGACAATAAAAGTCCGAATCTTTTATTGTCAGCCTGTTTTGGGTTATTGTCAGCACTTATTGTCAGCTGTTAATACGTTGAAAATCATTATTCTATATGGATGAAATCTTTAGCTGACAATAAAAAGACTAAATAATATCCTTATGAGTAAAAATGATTAGAAGCGGCAGCGAAGATCTACCCCAAATTGCATTGGGCGTCCTTTCTGCATGAAACCTTTGTTCATTGTTTCGAAATAGAAGGCGGCATAGTCTTTATTCAGGAAGTTGCGTGCCCAGAAACTAATCATTGCATCACCGATTTCCAGATTCGTTCTCCAGTTGAGTGTGCCGTAGAAGGATTGGCTGACGTCGTTTTGTTCAGTCCAGTAGATACGTCCGGCAGCGTTATAGTTCGCTTGGAATACAACCCGGTCGAAGATAGAACGTGGGCTGCAGGTGATGGCATATTCTCCACCGATATTTAATGTATGCTTGGGAACAAAGGGAACATATTTGCCATTGTAATCCGTAATTATGGGAGTGCCATCTTTTTTCTCTTCGGTGATTATATAATCAGTAAAGGTGGCATACGTATATCCATAACTGGCATTCAGGCTAAGTTCTTTAGTCACACTGGCACGAAGAGCTGCTTCTGCACCATAGCTGCGACTTTTTCCTGCATTAATCGTGATACGTCCCAAACCACTTTCTGCAAATTGGGAGAGTTGTTGGTCGCGGGTATCCATGTAGAATGCTGCGACGTCGGCCCAAAGTCTGCCTTCCCATAAAGTAAGGTGGCTACCTACTTCGTAGTTCCACGAATATTCGGGCTTGTAAGTAGTAGAAGTTTTTACGTCAATCTCTTTTGCTGGTACCATTTGGTCCATCATTTTTATAATGGTTGCCCCCCATGTGGCATCTTGCCCTATTGTCGGACTTTCTTTGATGGCATTCATCATCGAATTTTTCAATTCAGTTTGTGATAAATCAGAGAACATCTGGATGTTATATCCTCCCGAACGATATCCCCGGGTAACGGTGGCATAAACATTATTTTGATTCTTCCATTCATATTGAATAGCAAATTTGGGTAGAAGTTGTACGTAATCAGCCGAGAGCTTACCTACGAAAGAGGCCGGAGCTTTCATATTCTGATCGGACAGATTTATTTGCGTGGGCCCCATTGCCATGTGGAAGTCGAAACCAAAGTTGATAGGAGTGCTAAGAGAATTATACTTCATACTGATTTTCTCGTAATCGAGTCGGAGTCCGGCTGTAACGGACAACCCTTCGATGAACAGATTGTTGAAAGTGGACTGATGATAAAGTGCACCGCTAAGGGTTGGGGTATCGAAGGTTCCTCCTACGCTTAATGTCGGGTTGTGCACGGTCATTCCCATGGTGGGAGCTCCGGGTTTGGCAGAGACTTCTTCAAAAGCGGAATTGGCGTTGTTTTCAATGACTGACTTCACTCCTTCTTCTTTGAACAGAACAGGACCTGTAGTATGTAGCCATTGATAGAATCCGAAAGCACCCGTAGCCCACTGCCATCTTTTTCCAGGTTTGGCTTTCAAGACAATTTCTTCGGAAATGGTGTTCGCTCTCTGCTTTTGTTCGATGTTGAAAATATCCCTCTCTGTGAAGTCCTGATCGAGGAACATACGGTCATTCAGGTTCTGATAACCTGTCACGGCACTTAATATAAAGTTACAGGCTTGGTATTCGATGTTAACACCAGAGTTGAGCAATCCACGGCGGTAACTACTACGATCGTTATATGAAATCTTACCGATGTAGTCTGCCCGGTCTTCTGTCATTTCTTTACCGTCTTTTTGAGCTTTGGCTATGGCACTGGGAGTAATACCGGTATAATAATACGGATACCCACCTTGATCGCTATATTCATAGCTAAGTGCCATATCTATTTTCAGATTAGATGTCGGTAGGTAAATTCCACGAAAACGTCCGCCTCCGGCGTTGCTTTTGTCGACCTTTTCGTTATTTCGTGCAGAATTCTCAAAGAAGCCGCCTGTATGCTCGTAGAAACCTCCGGTAGAAAAAGCAAAGCGGTCGGATGTACGGTGATAATGGGTGAGTGAAACGTTATAATTATTGTAAGTTGCTGCTCCCATGCGAATATCGGTGCCTTGATAAGTGAAAGGAGATTTAGTATGTACCTTGATAAGCCCTCCCATCGTGTTACGCCCGTAGAGAGTACCTTGTGGTCCGCGAAGAATATCAATACGTTCGATATCAGCATAGTTGAAGTCGAAAGCGGATTTGTCGATATAAGGGATATTGTCTACATAAAGTCCTACGGACGGAGTATTGATGCGTGAACCGATTCCACGGATATAAATCGAAGTAGTCAGTTTGGAACCATAGTCAGGGATAAACAGATTGGGAACAATACCTGTCAGGTTCTTCACGGAATTTACCTGATTGGCGCGCATATTGTCTTGCGATAAAACGGTGGCGGCTACCGGCAGATCACGTAATTTACGGTTCTCTTTTGGAGTAGCAATCACTACCACCTCTTCGATGTCTACTATTTTTAGTGAGTCTTTGGGGAAATCTTCAGCCCATGCTGTCCCTGTCGTCAGGAGCGTGAGGGCAATCATAATATTCTTTGTCTTCATCTGCTGTTAATTTATCTGGTGCAAAGTAACGGCAAATATAGATGACAGTCAATCCTCATTTATTAGGATTATGACTTATTTTTTAAGAGGTCAGATTCGGTCAGCTTCGATATATCCGTTCATTACAGCATAAATAGTCAGCCCGGAGACGGACTTAATGCCTAATTTCTCCGTGATATTTTTTCGGTGAGTGATAACGGTAGTCAGGCTGATATTCAGTTTATCTGCTATTTCTTTGTTGATTAATCCTTTGGTTATCAGTACGAGCACTTCTATTTCACGGGCGGATAGAATTTCCTGATGAGGCTGCATCGGAGGCATGGGTGGCATATCTTTTACCGGATAACCGTCATGGTGAGCATGTTGGTGAAGTTTCAATATGTTTTTCACCAGCTCTTCTTCGGATTCGTGAATGTTGAGTACAGGTACGCCGGACAGTTGGAATTGCGGACTGTCGCTTGCCAATACAATCGTTTTTCGTTTCCGGGGGAGAAAGAAAGCATTGTGCTCCACGTAAATCTGTGCGGAAATGAAATAGTGGGCATACATATCGGGAGTATCGTCCATCAGTTCGCTGAAGTGATGAAAAGTCCGTATGGTTGCCATAGGAATCATTTCCTCCAGGATTCCTTTCAGACCGAGACAGGTCAATGTATTGGCTTCTACAATTGCTATTTCGGGTTGATAATTCATTTTAGTGTAAGTTTAATTAATGATTGAAATAGTTGGCTACTGCTTCTGCACATCGTTCGCCGTCCACTCCGGCAGACACAATTCCTCCGGCATAGCCTGCCCCTTCTCCGCAAGGAAATAATCCACGAACGGTGACATGTTGCAGAGTATCCTTATCGCGTATGATACGAACGGGAGAAGAAGTTCGTGTTTCCACACCAATCATTACTGCCTCATTAGTCAGGAATCCGTGACTGCTGCGTCCGAATTGTTGGAAACCAAGAGATAACCTTTTGCTAATAAATGATGGCATCCAGAAATGAAGTGGAGACGAAATCAATCCCGGACTATAGGATGACTCGGGCAGATCGTAACTCAATTTCTTGCGGGTAAAATCCAGCATGCGTTGCGCCGGAGCGGTCTGTCGTCTGCCTCCCTGCAACCAGCATTGACGTTCCAATTCCTCTTGAAAGTGAAGAACAGATAGTAACTGTGAATTAATCTCTGAAAGTTGTGAACTTTTCAAATTTGGATTCAGTGCCATCAGCTGTTCATCTTGTTGGGCAGCCAATTCTTCATTCCTCATTTTTAATTTTTCATTTCCCAAATCCTCCGGTTGAATTTCCACTACCATTCCCGAATTACTCCACCGTGACCCACGGTTGGCAGGAGACATGCCGTTTACTACCACTTGTTCCGGTCCGCTGGCAGCAGGAACGATAAAGCCGCCGGGACACATACAGAAACTATATACTCCTCTGCCTTCTGCCTGTGTTACAAAGCTGTATTCTGCAGCGGGCAGGTATTTGCCCCGTCCATTCTTATTATGGTATTGTATTTGATCGATCAACATTGCCGGATGTTCGAGACGTACCCCGACAGCGATTCCTTTCGCTTCAATCGTCACATTATTGGCAGCCAGCCAACGATATACATCTCTTGCAGAATGTCCGGTTGCCAGTATCACAGGTCCGAGAAAGGTCTTTCCTGTATTTGTTTCGATACCTTTGACTTCATCGTTCTCAATAATCAATGCATCCATTCGTGTCTGGAAATGTACTTCTCCGCCACATTCGATAATGGTGTTCCGCATATTTTCAATGACACGTGGCAATTTGTCTGTTCCGATATGCGGATGCGCATCCACCAATATCGAAGTTGAAGCTCCATGCTGGCAAAATACGTTCAGAATCTTATCTACATTTCCTCTCTTCTTGCTCCGGGTATAGAGTTTCCCATCCGAGTAAGCTCCTGCACCTCCTTCTCCGAAACTGTAATTCGATTCTGGATCAACAGTGTGTTCCCTGCTGATTTGTGCCAGGTCTTTTTTACGTTCGCGCACGTCTTTTCCACGTTCGATGACGATAGGGCGTAATCCAAGTTCAACAAGGCGTAATGCAGCGAATAATCCGCCGGGACCTGCGCCAACGACAATCACTTGCGGTTTTCCTTCTACATTATTATATATAGTACGTTCGTACTCATCTTCTTGCGGCATTTCCTTGATGTATGCCCTTACCTTCAGATTGACGAAGATAGTCCGCTGGCGTGCATCAATACTCCGTTTCAAGATTCGGGTAGCGGTGATGTCACGTAAATTCAGACCTTTTTCTTTAGAAAGATATTCCTTTAATTTCTGTTCGTTTGCTGCGATTTCGGGAAGTATACGGAGTTGGTATTCTTGTGTCATTTAGTTATTATTGATATTGTTTTCGATTATCCAATTAGAAAAACGGGCTATTTATGCATCAGTGTCTTATCCGAATAAAGCCCTGAACGCCTCTTCTACTTTTCTCACCGGTACTAATTCTATCTTCAGTTTTTGGGTATCGATCCCTTGCAAGTTATATTTAGGTAGCAAGAAACGTTTGAAACCTAACTTTTCAGCTTCACCGATACGCTGTTCAATTCGATTCACAGGACGTATCTCTCCCGACAATCCGATTTCTCCCGCCATGCAAACTTCCGGCTCAATGGCTGCATCCATATTGGAAGAAAGGATTGCACTGATAACCGGCAGATCGATAGCCGGATCATTCACTTTCAATCCTCCGGCAATATTCAGGAACACATCTTTCTGTGCCAACTTAAATCCCACCCGCTTTTCGAGAACAGCTAGCAGCATATTCATTCTTCTCAAATCGAAACCGGTTGCCGAACGTTGCGGATTTCCGTAGACTGCAGAGCTTACCAAAGCCTGTGTCTCAATCAAAAACGGGCGAATCCCCTCAATGGCGGAGGCAATGGCTACCCCGCTCATCCCTTCATGATCCTGACTTAGCAAAAGTTCGGAAGGATTACTCACTTGGCGCAACCCATCCTGACGCATTTCATAAATACCTAATTCTGCCGTACTACCGAAACGATTCTTGATACTGCGTAGAATACGATACATATAATGTTGGTCGCCCTCAAATTGAAGAACAGTATCTACGATATGTTCCAGCACTTTAGGTCCTGCAATACTTCCTTCCTTATTAATATGTCCGATCAGCAATACAGGCGTATGCGTTTCTTTCGCAAAACGAAGAATAGACGCCGAACACTCTCTGACTTGCGCTATACTTCCGGGAGACGATTCGATACTTTCGGTGGAAATAGTCTGTATAGAGTCGATAATCACTAAATCGGGATTCGTATTCTTGATATGCACATAAATCTGTTCGAGTGAAGTCTCGCAAACGATGAGGCAATCGCTGGAAGTGTCAGAGAGACGGTCAGCACGAAGTTTCAGCTGTCGTGCACTCTCTTCACCGGATACATAAAGAATCTTCTTTTCCGGCATGTGCAGTACGGTCTGCATGACGAGCGTCGATTTACCGATTCCCGGTTCGCCGCCTATCAGGACAAGAGAACCCTGTACAAGTCCGCCTCCCAATACACGATTCAGTTCATCATCGTGCATATTGATACGTGGCTCGTCGTCTGCCTCTATATCGCTAAGTGCCAGTGGCTTGGGCTTTTGTGTTTCAATGCCCGACACCGGACGGCGGTTAGTGGGTTCTTTCCGTACGATTTCTTCAACATACGTATTCCATTCTCCACACGACGGACATTTACCCACCCATTTGGGTGAATCCTGTCCGCAATTACTGCATACATATACGGTTTTCTCTTTTGCCATCGAAATTCCTTTCTTCTTGTAGGGTACAAAAATAGGGATAATTTATTAGAAATAAGTTATCCCTGCCTAATAGAAATAGATGAAGCCTACAGAGTTATCTCTCCCGCTATCGAACGGTTCATCCGGTCGCGTACCTCATCCGGGGTATATCCATGTCCCAGTAAGAACATTAATTTAGTGACTGCCGATTCCGTTGTACTGTCATATCCGGAGACAACGCCTGCCTGCAATAACTGGTATCCCGTTTCGTAACGTTCCATTTCTACCATTCCTGCGCTGCATTGTGTTACGTTGACAATCACAATTCCACGTTCACTGGCCTGACAGAGCCGGCGTATAAACCATTCCTTTCGGGGAGCATTCCCCGAACCGTATGTTTCGAGCACAACCGCCTTTAAACCTTCAATCCCCAGAATGGTGGCAATTACATTTTCCTGGATGCCCGGAAAGAGCTTCAGTACCACTACATTGGTATCCAGCAAATAGTGCGGTTTCAATTCCCGTTCTTCACCATTTCCGTGAATTTGTACATTATTATATTTAATATGGATTCCCGCTTCCGCCAATACCGGATAATTGAAAGAACGGAATGCATTGAAGTTTTCTGCATTCATCTTTGTCGTACGGTTTCCCCGCATCAGGTGATTTTCAAAGAAGATGCATACTTCGGGCACCAGTGTCCTTCCTTCCTTGTTTTGTGCAATGGCAATCTCGATACTGGTCATCAGATTTTCCTTTCCGTCCGTGCGGAGTACGCCGATGGGAAGCTGTGAGCCTGTGAGAATGACGGGTTTGTCCAGTCCTTCCAGCATAAAACTTAGGGCGGAAGCGGTATAAGCCATCGTGTCCGTTCCGTGCAGGATGACGAAGCCGTGGTAACGATTGTAGTTGTCATGAATAATGCGTACCAGCTTCCGCCACATATCCGGTTCCATGTCCGACGAATCCATCGGAGGATCAAACTGATAGGTGTCAATTGGAAAATTGAACTTTTGCAGTTCGGGGATATACTTTTGCAGTTGCTCGAAGTTAAAGTTCTCCAGAGCACCTGTCGCGGCATTCTCAATCATACCAATTGTTCCACCGGTGTATATTAACAATACGGAAGTATTTAATGGGCTCATAAGCTGATTTTGTGCGATTGTTTTCGCAAATATAATAATAGATTTGATAAATAAGTAACAAAATGTCATAAAAGTGAAGGCGGATGACCGGATAAAGCGCAGGCGAAAGATTCTTTTTATCAGAAAAAAACCGAAAAAAGTGATAGATTGAACGTTTTTATTATTACTTTTGCGACACTTATCAAAAACAAGAGTAGAAACAAGGACTATGATGAAGTACTATCCACATACAGTCACATCCATGTGTACCATGACCCTTAGGGGTTAATGGATAGTTTTTGTGTATCTACGTGATTCACGCTTGTATAAGCAGGCAAAATTCAAATTCAATTTTATTCGTAAACAACCAATCGTTCTGTAAAAAGCAAACTGCAGGACATTGCATTTAAATAAGTATCTTCATGAAAGTAATGAAATTCGGCGGAACATCCGTAGGTTCCGTGAACAGCATTTTAAGCGTAAAGAGAATTGTAGAGTCGGCAAATGAGCCGGTAATTGTAGTTGTTTCCGCATTGGGAGGCATCACTGACAAATTGATAAATACATCGAAGATGGCGGCAGTGGGAGATTCAGCCTATGAGGGTGAGTTCCGCGAAATCGTTTACCGTCATGTGGAGATGATTAAGGAGGTGATTCCTGCCGGAGAAAAGCAAGTATCGTTGCAACGTCAGATTGGCGAACTACTGAACGAATTGAAGGATATCTTTCAGGGAATTTACCTGATTAAAGACCTTTCCCCGAAGACTTCGGATACAATCGTCAGCTATGGTGAACGCCTTTCATCGATCATCGTCACTGCACTGATTGAGGGAGCAAAATGGTTCGATTCGCGCACTTTTATCAAGACGGAAAGAAAGCATAGCAAGCACACGCTGGATACCGAATTGACTAATAAACTGGTGAAAGAGGCTTTCCAGTCTATTCCTAAAGTAGCGCTGGTGCCGGGATTCATCTCTTCGGATAAAACGACAGGGGATGTAACAAACCTCGGACGCGGTGGCTCGGACTATACGGCTGCCATTGTTGCTGCGGCGCTAGATGCGACAAGTCTGGAAATCTGGACGGACGTAGACGGATTTATGACGGCTGATCCGCGTGTCATTTCGACTGCTTATACGATTACGGAATTGAGTTACGTAGAAGCGACCGAACTTTGTAACTTCGGCGCAAAGGTGGTTTATCCGCCGACTATCTATCCCGTATGTCACAAGAATATTCCTATTATAATAAAGAATACATTCAACCCGGATGGAGTGGGAACGGTTATCAAACAAGAAGTTTCCAACCCGCAGAGCAAGGCTATCAAGGGGATTTCCTCCATCAACGACACAAGTCTGATTACTGTTCAGGGTCTTGGTATGGTAGGTGTGATCGGTGTAAACTACCGCATTTTTAAAGCATTGGCAAAGAATGGAATCAGCGTGTTCCTCGTCTCACAGGCTTCATCGGAAAACAGTACTTCTATCGGTGTGCGTAATGCCGATGCCGACCTGGCTTGTGAAGTGCTGAACGAAGAATTTGCGAAAGAAATAGAGATGGGGGAGATTTCTCCGATTTTGGCGGAAAGAAATCTGGCAACAGTGGCTATTGTAGGTGAGAATATGAAACATACACCGGGTATCGCAGGTAAACTTTTCGGTACACTGGGACGTAATGGTATCAACGTTATCGCTTGTGCACAGGGAGCTTCGGAAACTAATATCTCTTTTGTGGTCGATTCCAAATCCTTGCGTAAATCATTGAACGTAATCCACGACTCTTTCTTCCTCTCCGAATATCAGGTATTGAACCTCTTTATCTGTGGTGTCGGTACGGTAGGGGGTAGTCTGGTAGAACAGATTCGTTGCCAGCAACAAAAGCTGATGATGGAAAACGGACTGAAACTCCATGTAGTAGGCATCATTGATGCAGCCAAGGCAATGTTCAGCCGTGAAGGTTTCGACCTCGCCAACTTCCGTGAAGAACTGTTGGAAAAGGGTAAGGACAGCAGCTTGCAAACCATCCGCGACGAGATTATCGGAATGAATATCTTTAATTCTGTATTTGTAGACTGTACGGCCAGCGCTGACATCGCATCGCTTTACAAAGATTTCCTGCAACACAATATCTCTGTGGTAGCAGCCAATAAGATTGCGGCTTCTTCCGCTTATGAAAACTATCGTGAACTGAAAACGATTGCCCGCCAACGGGGTGTGAAGTATCTGTTCGAAACAAACGTAGGTGCAGGTCTTCCGATCATCAATACAATTAATGACCTGATTCATAGCGGTGACAAGATTCTGAAGATTGAAGCGGTGCTTTCCGGTACACTGAACTATATATTTAATAAAATCAGCGCCGATATTCCTTTCAGCCGTACCATCAAAATGGCACAGGAAGAACGCTACTCTGAACCGGACCCACGTATTGACTTGAGTGGAAAAGATGTGATCCGTAAACTGGTGATTCTGGCACGTGA
Organism: Bacteroides sp. OF03-11BH; assembly: GCF_003604005.1. NCBI lineage: Bacteria > Pseudomonadati > Bacteroidota > Bacteroidia > Bacteroidales > Bacteroidaceae > Bacteroides > Bacteroides sp. OF03-11BH. Next base: position 31,628 of record NZ_QTMW01000047.1, read on the forward strand.
AGCCGGATACCGTCTGGAACAGGAAGATGTTGAAAAGAACCTCTTTGTTCCGAATGACTTCTTCGAAGGTTCTCTGGAAGATTTCTGGAAACGTGTTCCAAGTCTCGACGCAGACTTTGAAGCCCGTCGCCAGGTATTGGAAAAAGAAAACAAGCACTGGCGTTTCGTCGCCAAACTGGAGAATGGAAAAGCCTCCGTCGGCCTGCAGGAAGTAGGAGCCAACCATCCGTTCTACGGCTTGGAAGGCAGCAACAATATTATCCTGCTCACTACGGAACGCTATAAAGAATATCCGATGATGATTCAAGGATACGGTGCCGGTGCCGGCGTAACGGCTGCCGGAGTATTTGCCGACATCATGAGCATCGCAAATGTTTAAACGCCTTATGAAACATATTATCATATTGGGAGACGGAATGGCCGATTGGCCAGTGAAGTCATTAGGGGACAAGACGCTCCTGCAATATGCAAAGACGCCTTATATGGATAAGCTAGCTCGCATGGGACGTAACGGCCGCCTGATTACTGTGGCGGAAGGTTTCCATCCGGGTAGTGAAGTTGCCAATATGTCCGTGTTGGGATATAATTTGCCAAAGGTATATGAAGGTCGCGGACCGCTGGAAGCTGCCAGTATTGGTGTGGATCTGAAACCGGGTGAGATGGCAATGCGCTGTAATTTGATTTGTGTGGAAGGAGATATTCTGAAGAATCACTCCTCCGGACATATATCTACGGAAGAAGCAGATGTATTGATTCAATATTTGCAAGAAAAACTGGGCAATGACCGCGTACGCTTTCATACAGGAGTTCAGTACCGCCATCTATTGGTTATCAAGGGAGGTAATAAAGAACTGGATTGTACACCTCCGCATGATGTACCTTTGAAACCTTTCCGTCCATTGATGGTGAAACCATTGGTTCCGGAAGCACAAGAAACGGCAGATCTGATTAACGACCTGATTCTGAAATCACAGGAACTGCTGAAAGATCATCCATTGAATCTGAAACGTATGGCAGAAGGTAAAGATCCTGCGAACAGTATTTGGCCCTGGAGCCCCGGTTACCGTCCGCAGATGCCTACTTTCTCCGAGACTTTCCCACAGGTAAAGAAAGGAGTAGTCATCTCGGCTGTCGATCTGATAAACGGAATCGGTTATTATGCTGATTTACGTCGCATCGCAGTAGAGGGAGCGACCGGACTTTATAATACGAACTATGAAAACAAAGTGACCGCTGCCTTGGAAGCATTGAAGACGGATGATTTTGTTTATCTGCATATCGAAGCCAGTGATGAGGCCGGACACGAAGGAGACATCGACTTGAAACTTCTCACTATCGAGAATCTTGATAAACGTGCCGTAGGTCCTATTTATGAAGCAGTGAAAGATTGGGACGAACCGGTAGCCATTGCTGTATTGCCCGATCATCCTACTCCCTGTGAGCTTCGTACTCATACATCTGATCCCATTCCGTTTCTTATCTGGTATCCGGGTATCGAGCCGGACGAAGTGCAGACGTATGATGAAATAGCCGCTTGCAACGGTAGTTACGGACTTCTGAAAGAAGACGAGTTTATAAAAGAATTCATGAAATAAGTCACCACAGATTATGAAATATTATAGTACGAATAAACAAGCACCTGTTGCCTCACTGCAAGAAGCGGTGGTAAAAGGGCTTGCTGCCGACAAAGGGCTGTTTATGCCTATGTCTATCAAACCTCTTCCACAGGACTTTTACGATACGATTGATAGTTTATCCTTTCAGGAAATTGCTTATCGCGTAGCCGATGCTTTCTTCGGTGAGGATATTCCTGCCGATACGCTGAAACAGATTGTATATGATACATTAAGTTTCGATGTACCTTTGGTTAAGGTGGCAGATAACATCTATTCACTTGAACTTTTCCACGGACCGACGTTAGCATTTAAAGATGTAGGCGGTCGTTTCATGGCGCGTCTTTTGGGATACTTCATTAAAAAAGAAGGACAAAAGAATGTCAATGTATTGGTAGCTACTTCCGGTGATACGGGAAGTGCTGTTGCCAACGGCTTTCTGGGTGTGGAAGGTATTCATGTGTATGTGCTTTATCCGAAAGGAAAAGTGAGCGAAATACAGGAGAAGCAATTCACTACGCTCGGACAGAATATTACTGCGCTTGAAGTGGACGGAACATTTGATGATTGTCAGGCATTGGTGAAATCTGCTTTCATGGATAAAGAATTGAATGAACACCTTTCGTTGACTTCTGCCAACTCCATCAATGTAGCCCGTTTCTTGCCGCAGGCATTCTATTATTTCTATGCTTATGCACAATTGAAACGTGCCGGAAAAGCTGATAATGCTGTAATCTGTGTACCTAGTGGAAACTTCGGAAATATCACCGCCGGATTGTTTGGCAAGAAGATGGGTTTACCCGTGAAGCGTTTCATTGCTGCTAATAACCGCAACGATATTTTCTATCAATATCTGCAGACAGGTAAATATAATCCCCGTCCGTCTATCGCAACGATTGCTAATGCTATGGACGTAGGCGATCCGAGTAACTTTGCCCGCGTACTCGATTTATATAGTGGTTCACATGCTGATATCTCTGCCGAGATTTCAGGAACAACTTATACCGATGAGCAAATCCGCGAAACGGTGAAGGAAACCTGGAAAGAACATCATTATCTCCTTGATCCTCATGGTGCTTGTGGATATCGTGCGTTGGTAGAAGGCTTGAAAGAGGGAGAAACAGGTGTATTCCTTGAAACGGCTCATCCTGCCAAGTTCCTCGAAACAGTGGAAAGCATTATTGGAGAAGCGGTAGAAATCCCTGCCAAATTGCAGGAATTTATGAAAGGCGAGAAAAAAAGCCTTCAAATGACAAAAGACTTTGCGGACTTCAAGAAGTATTTGTTGACGCTTTAATCCTCTTCTTCCTATGAATGAATTTGTGCCACCTTGTTGGCACGGTTGTGCCATCGAAGTGTCACGGTCGTGCCAACAAGGTGGCACAATTGTGACAATAGGGTGGCATAAACCGGATAATTGCAATATAGTTTATATAGAAGCTAAGAATACTAAATATTCTCCCGTACAATGAACAGTAAACTCATTTGCTGTTGCTTCATTAAGCGTTCCTTGCCACCAATTAGTAAAATCACTAAGAGGATAAACTAATCCCTCTCCTTGCAATCCTTTCGCTCCGAAATTGAAAATAGAAACTTGTTGCCCCGGATGAGAGGCGAAGGTTTGCGTGTCTTTGGCGGGGATAAACATACCATAATCGGTAATGGTACGTACCTCGATACCATCTTTCATGTAGTCGATCAGCAGACTGATGTTTCCTAACGTATGATCTTCCCGTTTGCCGGTGGCTCCGACGATGGCAATTCTCCGGAATCCTTTCTTTTGCAGGAAATGAACGGCTTTGGTTTGGTCGTTCGTTTCTTGATTCGCTATCTGATGTACAATAGGGGAGAAAAGTTCTTTATATTCCGGGGAAAGAGAATCCCCGTCACCGATAATTACATCGGGGGTATGCCCACGCAGGATATATTCATTGGCAGCCCCGTCACAGCAAACTACAAATTCTGCATTTTCCAGCATTTGCAGGGGAAGAGGATGGCTGGGATATTCGCCATTGGCAAGTATCACGGCTTCGGGAGTATAGTGTTCGTATTTCATTGTATGCTCATTAATTTTTTCCACTTAAAGTAGCCAAAGATAGCTATAATGGAGTAAAGTCCGTATAAAGCGGAAGTAAAATAAAGGTCTTTGTAGATATAAAGTCCGCAGCAGACAATATCCACAAAAATCCAGGCAAACCATTGCTCGACGTATTTGCGTGCCAGCATCCACATACCGACAATGCTCAATGCGGTAGTAAAGCTATCTAGCCAGGGAACATTGCTATCCGTATATGCTATCAGTATCCATGCAATACCGAGGAAAGAAACGACGAATACCAGAAAAAGAGGCAAGTAACATTTTCCCGGAGTATGTACGATAGGAAGATCTTTAGGGGTGTCACCGGTTGAAGCATCTGCTGTCGTCAGTTGACCTTTCTTTTTCCTGTGTCCCCACATCCAGAAGAACCAGCCGTAGATGGCAGCTATCAGGTAGTAGATATTGATGCCAAAGTCAGCATACAATCCGGCTTTGTAATATACGAAGATGTAGATGGCAGGCATCACAATACCCGCTATCCAAAGGTAGATACTTGCCCGGTACTCTAACCAAAGGTAGACTAGCCCGACAATCGTACCGAATATTTCCAGAAAATTCAATTCCATAACTCTGTGTGATTAAAAGCGGAAAGAAACATGTCCCATAACGTTTGTTCCTGCTTGAGCTGCATATCCGGCATAGTTTCCCCGATTTTCCAGCGTATCGGTGTAGTCACTTGATGCCCAGCCGTTGTTTTCATATTTTTCATTAAACAGATTGTATACAGTAAATCCTACGGTGACTTCTTTCAGTACTTTCTTGGGACGGAAGCTGTACGCCAGATTGAGGTTGCTGACAAAATACTTATCAAGAGTCAGTTCTTCAACTTCTGCGTTTGTCATATACTGTTTGCTCACGAACTGTGATTGCAGGGCAGCTTCGAATCCCTTATAATTGAATGAGAAACGATTGTTGAGTAAGAAGTCCGGTGAGAAAGCAATGTGAGTGTCTTTATGCTTTATCTGAATAGTCGGGAGAGAAGTAGAGCTACCGTCGTCATTATAGTGGTAGCCCGGCAGGCTCTCTACGAAATCCTGAATACGGTTTTTGCTCCATGTAGCGTTGATATCCCATTGAAACCATTTGCACGGTTTGATTCCCAGCATGATTTCGATTCCCATGCGATAACTGTCCGGCACGTTTTCGGTCAGTGCTTCACCTATATCGTTTAAGGCTCCGGTCAGAACCAGTTGGTCGGTATAGTCCATGTAGTAGAAGTTTGCACCTGCTGTCAGCCATTGGTTGGCAAAGGTATATCCCGCTTCATAGTCGAGCAGCTTTTCTGCTTTGGGGTACGAGTCCGGATCGCCATCCGTATAATTGTTTCTTGTTGGCTCTTTTTGAGCAACCGAGAAAGAGGCATAGACACGATGGTTGGAAGTGATGTTCCAGTTTAATCCTACTTTCGGATTAAAGAAATCGAACTTTTTATCTACTGCCAGTGGACGCAGCGCATTCTTACTCCAGTCATATTTATCATTGTTTCCGTCGATGGTATAGTTGATGTGGCGATACTGGAGATCGGCATAAGCACTTAGTCCTCTAGTAAGATCGTAGTTCGCTTTCAGATAAATATTTCCATCGGTCTTCTTGGATTTGTTGCGGTAATATTCATGGTCGGGAGATAGAGAACCTACGTAGTTTTTCACCCAGGGAACTCTTCCGAAGTTATTGCCCCGGTATTGATTCAAACCACCTCCCAGAGACGCATTTAGCCTGTTAGCCATGTAATTGAGAGAAAAAACGCCGCCGCCGAATTTGTTGTCCATCTTCTTTTGACGGACTAAATCGCTTTTAGATACTTCGGTTCCATCTATTGTAAATGGTTTTAAACCATATTCTATCAGGTATCTGCCGTCTTTGTACTCTTCGTAATAACCGTCACCTTTGGTATAATGTAAGGCAACGTTCAGATTCCAGGCTGTCGAGAAAGTATGATTGAAGAGAAGCTGATAATTCTTTTGCAGATAATTATCTGTTTGGTCGTCGTAATAATATTTTTTGCCGTTGGCATCAGTGTACATTTCCCCCCAAGGATTGTAGCGTCTGCCGAATTTTTCCATTTGCTCTTTTGTTGCGTATCCCCAAGCATGATATGTTTTTTCTTTTCCGGCAAATGCAATGAGCTTCACAGATGTGTTTTCTGCAAAATAACCTCCTTGCAGGTAGTAAGAGTTCAAGTCCACCGAAGCACGGTCTATGTATCCGTCCGTACCGATATTGGAAAGGCGGGCGTCAAACGTCCAGTGGTTATTGAGTAGGCCGGTTCCCACTTTCACTGTTTCCTTGTGCGTGTTGAACGAACCGTATGAACCATTGAATTCGGCGTATGGTTTCATAGATGCGCCTTCGGTTTGCATATTGACACTGGCTCCGAAAGCACCTGCTCCGTTCGTCGATGTACCTGCTCCGCGCTGCACCTGCATATCTTTTACGGAAGAAGAAAAGTCGGGCATATTCACCCAGAACAGGTTATGGCTTTCGGCATCGTTCATCGGTATGCCGTTTACCGTGATGTTGATTCGTGTGCCATCGGTTCCACGTACGCGAAGTGTCGTATAGCCGATACCAGCTCCTGCATCCGATGTGGTCAGTGTGGAAGGAGTCATACTTAGCAAATAGGGGATATCCTGTCCGAAGTTTACCTTTTTGAGTTCTGCTTTGCCTATATTGGTGAATGCCACGGGAGTTTTGGCTGTGGCACGTGTGGACACTACCTGCACCTCTTGCAGGTTTACTACTCTCATACTATCCTTTGCACTCGTCTGTGCATGAACAGTGATACCTGCGCCCAATAAGGCGACGGCCATCCATACAATTCTTTTCATTTTTGCTTACTAATTAGTTCTCTACGCCGGCATTACCCGGATCAGATTCTATGGGTATGTTCTCAGCCCGTCATGTTAAGGCACCCCTACCAGTGAATCGGTGACAAAAATACTGCTTTTGCAGGAGGAAAGCAAAAAAAACTTTTAGATTCACTAAAAACAATATAACTTTGTAAATTGTTGAAATAACAAAACTGCATTTATTCACTTAATATATATTTAATTATGCTACTATTATTGCAAGCAACACAAGCTGCGGACTCTGTGCAAGTGGCTGCAGACGAATTAATGAAAGAGGCGATTGCCAATGCTGACGGATTGGATAAGCTTTCGCTGATTACTCAACAATTGATAGACTTCGGTATTCGTGCCGGAGAACGTATATTGATTGCGGTCCTTGTCTTTGTCGTCGGACGTTTCCTCATCTCGCTGCTCAACAAATTCATCAGGCGTCTGATGGATAAACGAAAAGTAGATGTAAGTATCAAAACTTTCGTTAGAAGTCTGGTCAATATTCTGTTGACAATCCTGTTAATCATTTCTGTTGTCGGTGCCTTGGGAGTTGAGACAACTTCATTTGCGGCTTTATTGGCTTCCGCCGGTGTCGCTGTCGGTATGGCTTTATCCGGTAATCTGCAAAACTTTGCCGGTGGACTGGTTATTCTTTTGTTCAAACCTTATAAAGTTGGCGATTGGATAGAAACACAGCAGGGATCAGCCGGTACAGTAAAAGAAATTCAGATATTCCATACCATCCTTACTACTGGGGATAATAAACTGATTTATATACCGAATGGTTCATTAAGTAGTGGAGTAGTGATTAATTACAGTCACCAGGAAACCCGCCGTGTAGAATGGATTATTGGTATAGATTATGGGGAAGATTACAATAAGGTTCAGCAGATAGTTCGTGATATTCTGGCTGAAGATAAACGTATCTTGAATGAACCTGCTCCGTTTATAGCTCTTCATGCGCTAGATGCCAGCAGTGTGAATGTGGTGGTACGTGTATGGGTAAATAGCGGAGATTATTGGGGTGTTTATTTCGATACCAATAAAGCTATTTACGAAACCTTCAATGAAAAAGGTATCAACTTCCCTTTCCCACAGCTTACTGTGCATCAGGGAAATTGATTGTTATACTCTGATAATTCAAAAAATAAGGGAGTTGTACTTAACGTGCAACTCCCTTATTTTTTGGAAAACTTGTCTGGTGTGATTGAATAAATCTCTTTTTTATTTTATACCGAAATCTTCGGCTAGTTCATATCTATCTTCTTTGATTCCCAGTACATGATTAATTTTTCTCCTTTTCTCGAGATCTTTAAAGTAGTTTTCCACAACCTGATAGAGATCGAAGTTAGTGGTTGATCCTGCGGCTAAATCGAGTGATTCCACCATCTTTTCTACGGCTTGATGGATTTTCTCTGCGTCTATCAGATGCAGTTCGTTGCTGTGTATTAAATATTTTTCCATGACTGCAATGTTTTTAATGTTATATAGGTATAACATCTTGCAGTCATGGAAAGTTCAATGATTGAATGTTAGATTTTGGCAAGCGCCTGATCCAAATCCGCAATCAGGTCATCAATATGTTCCGTTCCAATTGATAAACGTACGGTGCCCGGATAAATCTCCTGTTCGGCGAGTTCCTGTGCATTGAGCTGTGAATGGGTAGTGCTTGCCGGGTGGATCACCAATGATTTCACATCGGCAACATTGGCAAGCAGGGAGAAAATCTCCAGGCTGTCGATGAAGCGGTGTGCTTCCTCTTGTCCGCCTTTTACCTCGAAAGTAAAAATGGAACCGGCACCATTCGGGAAGTAACGTTGATACAGTGCATGGTCAGGATGATTGGATAATGACGGATGGTTCACTTTCTTCACTTTCGGATGATTGTTTAAGAAATTCACTACCTTCAATGCATTTTCTACATGGCGTTCTACGCGCAAGGAAAGAGTTTCCAAGCCTTGCAACAGGATAAAAGCGTTGAATGGACTGATGGTGGCACCTGTGTCGCGCAGCAGAATAGCCCGGATACGGATGGCATAGGCAGCCGGACCGGCTGCATCAACGAAGCGTACGCCATGATAGCATGGATCAGGTTCGGTTAGTTGTGGAAATTTGCCGGAAGCTACCCAGTCGAATTTGCCCGAATCTACAATGACTCCTCCTAATGACGAACCGTGTCCGCCAATGAATTTTGTTGCGGAATGTACTACGATATCTGCTCCGTGTTCGATAGGGCGGATTAAATACGGGGTACCAAATGTGTTGTCAATAATCAAAGGTATTTTGTGGCGGTGGGCTATTTCAGCTACTGCCTCTATATCAATGATATTTGAGTTCGGATTTCCCAATGTCTCGATAAATACGGCTTTCGTATTTTCCTGAATGGCTTTTTCAAAGTTCGATAAATCACTTGGATCAACGAATGTTGTTGTGATGCCATAACTGGGTAAGGTATGAGCCAGTAAGTTATAGCTTCCTCCATAAATAGTTTTGGCTGCCACAATATGGTCGCCTGCACGAGTGATGTTCTCGAAAGCATAAGTGATAGCAGCGGCACCCGAAGCAACTGCCAGCCCTGCTACTCCTCCTTCAAGAGCGGCTACGCGTTGTTCAAAAACTCCTTGAGTGGAGTTGGTCAGACGACCGTAGATGTTTCCCGGGTCCTGCAGGCCGAAACGTGCGGCTGCGTGAGCGGAGTTGTGAAATACATAAGAAGTAGTCTGATAAATAGGTACTGCACGGGCATCTGTTGCCGGATCTGCTTGTTCTTGTCCTACATGAACTTGTAAAGTCTCGAAATGTAAATTCTTTGTTGCCATAATCGTATATTTTTTAAGTTTAATATTCTTTCTTTATTTTCTTGCAAAGTTATTGGATGAAGATATATCGAACAATATATATCTAAAATATAGAAAATAATGCTATTTTTGTGCCATTATATGGAATAATATAACTGTGCTATTCCTAGAAATCACCTTTTAGAAGAATATTTTTCTTATGGATACTTTTGATAAACTGGATAGAGTCGATTTGCAAATACTCCGTACTTTGCAAGAAAACGCCCGATTGACGACAAAAGAGTTGGCTGCACGGGTGAGCCTTTCTTCAACTCCTGTTTTTGAACGTCTTAAACGGTTGGAGAGTGGAGGATATATAAAGAAGTATATTGCCGTATTGGATGCGGAAAAGCTGAATCAGGGATTTGTCGTATTCTGCAGTGTGAAGCTTAGACGGCTGAACAGGGATATAGCAGCCGAGTTTACGCGGATCATACAGGATATTCCTGAAGTAACCGAATGTTATAACATATCAGGAAGTTATGATTACCTGTTGAAGATTCATGCTCCCAATATGAAATACTATCAGGAGTTTATTCTGAATGTGTTGGGGACGATTGATAGCTTGGGATCATTGGAAAGTACGTTTGTGATGGCGGAAGTGAAGCATCAATATGGGATACATATTTAGTTCGTTGCGTGATAGTATGAAATTTATCTTGTATATTTGCTATGTAATATAAATCCAGTTCTGCTAACACAATGAAATGGCAACTTTGTAAATAGCTTCGCCCATACGGATTGTAACAATAGAAAGTTCTGCTGTTACAACTGTTTGTGATTTAACGTAAATCACAAGTTATTTTATTTATTCTATTCAATAAACCATATAAAAGTAGCTATTACAATGAATTCGAACATATATCCTCGTACCAATGATTTTCAGACTATTTACCTGAATACGGTGATTAAGAATCCTGCTATTATCGTAGGTGATTATACAATATACAATGATTTTGTAAATGATCCGGTTCTTTTTGAGAAGAACAATGTTTTATATCATTATCCGATTAATAAAGATCGCTTGATAATAGGAAAATTCTGCTCCATAGCCTGTGGAGCTAAGTTTCTTTTCAACAGTGCAAATCACACATTGAATTCTTTATCCAATTATACATTTCCTATCTTTTTTGAGGAATGGAATTTAGATAAGGGAGATGTAACTTCTGCCTGGGATAATAAAGGAGATATAGTAATAGGTAATGATGTCTGGATTGGATATGAAGCTGTTATCATGGCAGGAGTACATATTGGAAATGGGGCAGTCATTGCGTCGCGGGCAGTGGTTACTAAAGATGTTCCTCCTTATACGATAGTAGGTGGGACACCGGCCAAAGAAATCCGGAAGCGTTTTGATGAGAATACGATTGCCCAATTGCAGAAATTGCAATGGTGGGATTGGAGTATTGAGAAGATATCCGAATGTATACCTTATATTACAGGTGGAAAGATTGAAGAATTGAAAAAGATAAATGTTACGTTATAAACATGAAGAAGCTAATTATTGTATTTGTTCTTTTATTATCGGCACTCTCTTGTTTCTCACAAACAGAGTTTACAACTTGCCTTTTTGATACTTCAAGAAACAGAGTGATACCGCTAGCCGTCTATCAGCCGCACAAAGTGAATTTGAAAACGAAAGTCATCATATTCAGCCATGGCTATGATGGAAATAAAAACAATAAGTCCAATCAGACTTATGCCTATCTAACACGATTCCTTTCCCAGAAAGGCTTTTACGTAATAAGCATACAACATGAATTGGTAGATGATCCTCTTTTGGCCATGGAAGGTAATTTCATGGAAACACGCATGCCAAATTGGGAAAGGGGAGTGGCAAATATTCTTTTTACTATTCAGGAATTTAAGAAATTGAAGCCACAATTAAATTGGAATGACCTTATATTGATAGGACATTCCAATGGCGGAGATATGACCATGTTATTTGCTACCCGATATCCGGAGTTGATAAATAAAGCCATATCTATGGATCATCGCAGAATGATAATGCCCAGAATACAGAAACCTCGACTCTATACACTAAGAGGATGCGATTATGATACAGACTCTGGAGTGTTACCTACTGAAAAGGAGCAGGAACAATTCCGGATGAAGGTTGTAAAATTAGATGGAGTAACACATAGCAATATGGGAGAGAATGGGACGGAAGAACAACACAACCTTATCAATCAGTATATCTATGGATTTCTTACATGGAGATAACTGATGTATTATATTTATTTTATCCAATGGTTTTAAATCGAAAGCCTGTTTTTCTTATAACTTTGCAACTGATTTTAGAAAAAGAAGTTTGGGATGATAAATAAATATGAAGAACGACTGGGGACAGAGCGCATGTTACCGCTTGTTTTTAAGATGGCACTTCCGGCTGTGGCAGCGCAATTTGTTAATTTGCTTTATAGCATGGTCGACCGTATTTATATTGGTCATATTCCTGGGATTGGTACGGATGCATTGGCGGGTGTAGGAGTAACGACTTCTCTTGTTATACTGATTTCTTCTTTTTCAGCGATAGTAGGAGGTGGCGGTGCGCCGTTAGCGGCTATCGCACTCGGACAGGGGGATCGTTCACGTGCCGGAAAAATTCTGGGTAATGGTTTTATCCTGCTGATACTATTCACCTTGTTTACTTCTCTCATCGCATATACCTTTATGGAGCCGATTCTACTCTTTACAGGAGCTTCAGAAAATACATTGGAGTATGCAGTCGACTATCTTTCTATCTATTTATTAGGAACTATCTTCGTAGAAATATCCACAGGATTAAACTCCTTTATTAATGCACAAGGGCGTCCTGCTATCGCTATGTACTCGGTATTAATAGGAGCACTGTTGAATATCGTCCTCGACCCGATTTTTATTTTTTGGCTCGATATGGGAGTAAAAGGCGCGGCCCTGGCTACAGTACTTTCACAGGCATGTAGTGCAGTGTGGGTTTTAACTTTCCTTTTCTCCCGGCACGCCTCTCTCCCTTTAGAAAAACGTTATATGGCGTTGAACCGGAAAATAATACTTTCTATATTTGCTTTGGGCGTATCACCGTTTATTATGGCAAGTACCGAAAGCCTGGTTGGCTTTGTTCTGAACAGCAGTCTGAAAGATTTTGGAGATATTTATGTCAGCGCATTGACCATTCTGCAAAGTGCGATGCAATTCGCAAGTGTCCCATTAACCGGATTTGCGCAAGGGTTTGTTCCTATTGTGAGTTATAATTATGGGCACGGCGATAAACAACGTGTCAAAGACTGTTTCCGTGTCGCATTGATAACTATGTTCTCATTCAACTTACTGCTGATGCTATTTATGATTCTATTCCCCTCAACAGTAGCTTCCGCCTTTACGAGTGATGAAAGACTGATAGAAACAGTCCGTTGGACAATGACTGTTTTCTTGGGCGGTATGACTATCTTCGGATTACAGCGAGCCTGCCAAAATATGTTTGTAGCTTTGGGGCAAGCAAAAATATCTATTTTCATAGCCTTGTGCCACGAAGTTACGAAAAGAGTGTAATTTATTGGAAATGAGCATTGGGTAAT